>JBDKTA010000001.1 GCA_039680605.1 Planctomycetaceae bacterium
AACCTGCCGTCGAGGATGAAGATCATGCCCCCGCCGCTGACTGCTTCGTAGCGATGTAGTGAAGACTTTCAGGGCGCTGCCCTTGATAATAAAGCACTTACGTCGCCAACTGCGGAAGTTGGGCTAAAGGCCGATGTGGGACCTATAGGACCGATAGGACTTATGGTAAGAGGTTTCGCCCTTCCAATCATCCAACCTGTAGCGGCGCGCTCTTTCAAATCGTCAGAAGCGCGCTTTCGGGTGTTCCTTTTTTCGTTCGGCTGGCGCGAACGGCGTTCAGAATTCGTCAAAAGTTGGTGATAAACAGTTCCTTCGCTTGGCTGGTTTCGTTTCGCTCGATGCTATACCTGGTTGTCACTTCCCGCAACGTCAAGCCACGGTACAAGGCCCGGACCTCGGGGCAGTCATTGTAACTGATCAGGACCTTGCCTTTAAGGTTCTTGAGCCGGGCGGCAACCCTGGCATGATCGATGTCTTTGAACTGACCGGCATAGGGCTGCGACAGGCCGTAGTAAGGTGGATCCACAAAGAAGAACGTCTGGGGCCTGTCGTAGCGGTCCACAAGATCAACCAAGTCCATCGATTCAAGTATTACGCCCCGCAGGCGGTCAACCAGCACGTCGGGATCGTCCCGCAGCCAGTTCTGCAAAACGTTTACCCTGCCCGTTACCTTCACTCCGAAGCTGCGGTCGACCATCTTGCCGCCAAAGGACACGCGGTTGACGTAGAGGTACCTAACCGCCCGAGCCATTGGGCTGCGAGGCTCGGAGTCAAACAGCCTCAGAAACACCGCTCTTGAGTACGGCAGGCAATCCACTTCCCGCAGCAGCTTGCGGCCTTGCCTCTGAAGCACCTGGTATAGATTGACCAAGTCTCCGTCGATGTCATTGAGCACTTCGGATCGGCTGGACTCCCGGTCCTTCCTGAAGAACACCCAGGCCCCGCCGCAGCACGTCTCCACATAGCACGTGTGATCGGGGATGAGTGACACAATCCGATCACAAAGCCCGCTCTTTCCTCCAACCCATCGCAAAAAGCTATTCACAGCCGTTACTGCATTCTCTCGCTTCTTCGGTCGATACGATTCTTCAGCCGTACAGGCCAGGGCCTTGCCGATGGTCCAACATCGGGGCGGGCGGTAAACTCGCTTCTCCGCTCGCCGCCCTGGCACCTTTAGACAGTTCGCCCCTGGGACCGGCCATCCATGGCCAGTCCCAGGGGCATCCGGGCCATTACCCGCTGCACGTAATCGGCAGCGGCCGGGGCGGCAGGCTATGAGCCGCCCCCTGTCAGTGGGGGTTCATTTTGTGCAGGAGTCTCAGCCGGCGTGGCTTGAGCCTCCACGGTGGTTTTGAGCCGCCCCAGGGACACCAGGATGTTGTCCCCGACCTTATACAGGCCCTGGCTGGCCAGCCCGCCTGCAAGGCCGTTCATGATCATCCACAGCAGCGCGGCGTGGATGCACAGGCCCCATACAACGCCGACGACCAGCCCGACGCCCACGGCGATCAGCGGCTGGATGGCCGGATGGTCCGCGACCCACTTGACGAGGCTCTTGATGTTGCCGGTCAGGGCGATCACGATCACGCTGATGATCGCGACCACGCCGGCATCGATCTGCAATCCGAAAATATCCACGGTCTGTTCTCCTGATAAGAGTTACGCTTGCCCTTGACCGCCTCGCCTACAGGGCGGCGGCGATGACCTTGTCGAACACGACGCCGACCACGTTGCCGATGATCGTGCCGATGCGGCCCATGTCGAGCTCTGCGGCCGTGTCGGACTGCAGGGCCATGTACTGCTCGTCCTTCTCGACGGCCTTGCAGACGAGCTCCACGGGGTTGCCCAGGCGTTCCTGCAGGATCTGGGCTGCCTTGGGATGGGCGGCCGTGAAGTCGGCCCACTTGGCCTCGACAGACTGTTCGATCTTCGCTTGTACTTCCGATGCGTTCACGGGAACTCCTTCACGTTTGAGTATGGGTTGGCTGTTTGCTGCGCTACTTGCCGGGCGAGGCGGATTGCTTAGCCAGAAGCCCGCTGACAATGTCGGTCAGCTTCGCTAGCTGTGCCTCCGTAGTGCCCTGTTGGCCCAGGGACCATCGCAGGGCGACCAGTTTTTCGATGCTCTGCTTAGGCCCTTCGTCGAGGTTCTTCTGGGCGATGGCAAGCCCGGCGTCGATCTTCTTCACGTCGGCGGCGTGCTGGTCGATCAGGGCATTGACGGACAGTCCATGGGCCCTGATCCAATCCCGATCGATCACGACGGCCGTGCCGTCCTCTTTCTTGAGCGTTCCGGACTGGGCGTCGAGAATGTCCTGATTCACTCGGGCCAGATCGCTCTTGAGCCGCTCATCGAGAATCTTCTTGGCCAGGTTGGCCATGGCGGCGTCGTTGCCCTTGGCGTTCTCGACGCCTTCAAGGCCGCGAGCGGCCCACTGCATCGACGCCGGCGAGGCGCAGCCCCCGGAGGTAACCAAGCCCGCCAGGACAAAAGCGGCAATCAGGAAGGTCAGTAAGGTTCTCATCAGTTGCTCCTTTGGGTTAAGGTACAGGGTGACAATGATCATTCGGAAAAACCGCTATGAGCTCTTGTGCGTGGCGGCGGCCATGGCCTTCCACGCCCCGATTCGCACGGAGGCGAAGGCCGATACCGGCAGGGTGTTTACCCCAGCCCATCGGAGGCGCAGTTTTCCGCTGTCGAGTTCGTATTCCAGATAGACCGACGCCGTGCCTGGACCAAGGGTGAACGTGGTCGTTGCGATGACGCCCCAACCCGGCCCTCCAAGATTGCTCGTCTTGTGCGGGACCATCGCCGGCGTCGGCCCTTCCCATGGAGGCGTCGCCCCGACGCACCATCCAACCCACAGTTCCCTCGCCCGCCAGTCCAGAGCCGAAATCTCATGGCTGCCATCGGCAGCGGAGTTCTCGATCTCCTCGTCGTGTTCCAGGCTCAGGTCAAACCCGACCGGAGCGACCGGGGAAGCCAGAGGCGACCACGCATAGCGCTTGTCTGCCCCGTCCCATCCGAAGGTGTAATTCACGCCTCGGTCTGGCACCGAAGGCAGCGGGTCGATCGCGGTGACCACGCCCCACTCGTTTGCTACGTAGATGAAGGTCACCACTTCGCCGGCGACAAATCCGGAAGCGGCGTCGTGGTCGTATCCAAGTGGCTGGTACAATATCGCGGTCACTTCGGCCGCGTCTGGGATCAGATTGCCCTGGCTGTCGCAGGGCTGGACGATGACTCGGTCAGAGGTTTCATACGACCAGTCCACCTTGATCTTTCCGAAGGCGACACCGCCTTGAGCGCCGCCCGATGCGGCCGCGTTGCCTGCCCCCATGACCGAGGCGGCCGGGGCATAATCGCGCGTCCCCATCGAGGCGCCGGCGGGGGCGTTGTTGGCCCCGGATAGGGCCTGCTGCGCCGCACGGGCAGACTTGAGCATGGCGGCCTTGTCCATGTATCGGCTCTTCGACACGTACCAGTTCCGCAGCTCGTATTCCGTGGTGCATTCCCGCATCGACCACTTGACGCCGCTGATGTTTCCGTTGGGCGAAACGTCGTGAAAGCCTTTGAAGATGCACTTCTTCACCTCACCGTTTGGCGACAGGACGCGCGTGGCCACGGCCAGCGCGGCGGCCTCGACCTCCGTGCCGTTGAGAGACACTTCATCCTCGCCGGCGACCTTGGTTCTCATCTCGACGAGCTCGGGCATCGAGATGACCTTTATATCCTTTGCCGCCGGGCTCAGGGCCGTGGCCAGATCATAGACCTCGACCACTCCGGCCTGATTCAGACGGTAGGCCTTGGCAAAGTAGTTCTCGAACGTCGCGCCAGACTGGGCCTTCTCATGGGCGAAGGTCATCTTGAACTGATTGGCCGCCAGAGGCTCGAAGCCCGGTTCCAGCCACGCGAAGCCCTCGTCGGCGACGCGGCCGATGGGATCGTAAAACGAGATGACCCCATTGGCCCAGTCCACGTTGAACCCGGTGATTTCTACCCAGTCGTCGCAGTTGAACCAAAGGTTCTGCCCCATCATCCCCGTGGGCCGCTGCACTGCGCGTTTGGCCCAGACCCGCACAGGGGCCGGCCGCTCTGCAGCCCCCTCGCTGTCGGCAAAAGAGTCCACGGCCCGGCTGAGGATCGGCACTCGACGGTCGGCCTCGACGCCGGATAGGCGGATCATTCTATAGAGGCTCGACAACGCCAGGGCACGCTTGGCCGCGTCAGTGATATCAACCAGCAATCCCTGAAAGACGGCCTTGGCGGTTTTGCCCGTGGCCGTGATGTAACTGAGCTGGTCGAGAGGCTTGATCTTGCCGTCTGAGTCTACCCCGACGTACTCCAGGTCATTGCCATCGACGCCGAAGATGGTTTCCTGGAGGATCCTGCGGCGGGGCGCACTGGTGATGACCACGGCACGGGCCTTGGTCGATCTCGGGTTGATCGCGTCTGCGGGCAGGGCAAGCGCCGCGTCGATGACAGGTTCCGCTCCTACCCCTATGGCGTGAATCTGATAGGTGCCATCTGTTTTGACAGACCAGACCGCCCCGGCCGCATCGAGCACCTCGTTGACCGCCGAAGGCACGTGCGCTCCGTCAAGCTTTAGATCTCGCGGCTTGGGCATCGCCGCCAGGGCGGTATAGCTGTCCTCGTCGATGGAGTCGATCTTGTAAGCGGGCTGGTCTGACGTGAACTGCATCAGACCGCCCCCATTGGCGACTGATCCGATCAGCAGTTCAAGAACGCCATAGACGTCCAGGCCGCCGGCTGCCAGGCCGTTAACGATGTTCTCTACCGATTTGCCGCTGGCGGTGACCCGGTTGACCAGGCCGATAAACGCGTTTCCGCCCCGGCCGTCGGTGAACTCCCATCGCCGGTCGGCGATGTAGAGGGTCTTTTCGAGGACCTGGTAGGCCGCCTCGCCGGGCAGGCGGCCGTACAGGGAGTCCTCGACGTAATCGACGTGCCAGCCGACCAGCGTAACATCCGGAGTGTCCGGGTCGCTGAGGAAAATCTCCACGTCCACGTCGCGATCGAAGGTGCCGTAGAACTTGCCAAACTCTGTCGTCTTCATCCGGATGGCAAACACGTTGGGCATCATGCCCGGAGTCAGTTCGATCTCGTCGACGGCCCCAAAGGCATGGCGAGTTTCGAACTGCTCGAACTTCAAGGCGACTTTGGGCATGTCCATGATGATCAGGTCTCCACGTACACGCCGGGAACGTCGCTGCGCTGCGAGGGCAGCGTTACGGCCTGTTCGGAGGCGAAGAGCCAGCGGTACCGCCAGGTGGTCTCAGTGTGAACGTCGTCGACGCGGCGAACCGTGATGGCCGGCGCTTCAAGGTAATTGGCCGCCGCCAGCAGCGGCGGGGGTTCCTGCAGGAAAACCCCCAGCCCAACCGCCCGGCCGCTCTGCTCATAGAGATAGGCGCAGTCGGCCGCCTGGGCGATCAGCGGGGAGACGCCCGGATACCGGTACTCCTGCAGCAGCGGCCCCGACCGCGTGTGGCTGACCTCCTCGGCCATTTCAAGAACGCCGGCCTCGTCGTCTTCGTTGCGGCAGGCCATCACTTCGAAAGCCGCGTTGACGGACTGAGTCTTGTGATGGGTAGTCGCGATCGACGCCCGCACGAGTCCGCCGGCAGCCCTGATGGCCGCGTGCTGGGCCTCGACGTACGTCAGGGCGTAAGGGCCCACGTACGCGTACTGGTAGCGGGTGACCTTGCGATTGTGCTCGTCATAATCGGTCGTGATGGTCCGCTCGCCGTCGACGACTCGGTCGCCCGGAGGGTTGGCGTCGGCAGGGTAATCGTTGAGCAGCTGGGTCTGCGTGACGGAGTAGTCGCAGGCCAGGTCGCTCTCGGAGACCTGGTAGTCGTAGGTCTGCTGGTACCCGGCCGGCCGTTCGGGGATCGCCCGTGACACCACGTACGAGCTGGCGCTCTTGAGCGGCCGCACGTACGCCTTGCCGGTCATCGTGATGACCAGCAGCCCCTCGTGATTGACGCTCTTGCGGGCGCTGTATTCATCCGAGAGCAGTCCATCCTCGTCGGCGCTGGTGAAGGCGACGACGGCCTCTACCTCGAACGAAACGCCCTGATGGGTCGGCCCGGCCGATCCGGCGTACCGCCCCGAGAACCGTGGGCCGTCGAGGCAGTCCAGGGCCGCGACGCTCTCTCGGCCGGTGCCGCTGCCGGTGATCGTGAAGCCCACCGGCCCGCCGGTCATCGCAGACTGGAAGGCGGTCAAAGCCGTCGCCAGGGCGGCCTTGGTGTCGGAGGCAATCTCCCCGTCGCAGCGATAGGTGATCTTGCGGGCGTAGGGGCGGCCGGCCTGGTCAAACTGAGGCTCGATCGACTTGCTGTACGACAGCAGTTGAAGATCAGCCACGCCTATGGAGCTGCTCAACACAGCGGTGAATGGGGCGGCCATGTGTTACCTCAGTGCAAACGATTTTTCGTAATTGTTCATCTCGATGCGGCGGCGGGTGGAGGTTTCAATTCGGTTCTGCACACCGCCAACCGAGGAGACGATCGCCGGGGCGACCTTGTCGGCCACGCGGCGGGCCGAGTCCTCGGGCGAGACCTGGACGGCGACCTGGGCCGAGGGCGAATTGTCGAATCCGAAGATCTTGCCGATGCCGTTACCGACGAGCTTGAAGACCGTCGCCAGCGCCTCGGCGATCGCCCCGACCGCCTTGGCGACGATCTGGATCACCGGCGTGAGAATTTTCAGGGCCGGAACAACCGTGGAGTAGATGATCTGACCGACAGAGCCAAGGATTTCGAATACAGGCTCGAAGATCGGAGTCAGAGCGGCGATGATTTCAGACAGGGCCGCCCACATGGCAGTGAAGGCCGGAAGAGCCTGCTCATACATCTTCACCAGCGGAGGAATCAAAGACATTAATAGACCGCCCAGAGCCTTGAGCATCGGCGAGAGAGCAGGCCCTATTACCCCGGCCAGGCCTTCAAGCGCCGGTGCCAGCGCCTCAAAAATCGGCACTGCGATCTGTCGGCCTAATCCAGTTAACGCCGAGCCGATCCGGGTGAGCGAATCATTGAACCGCTCGGCGGCGCCGGCGGATGTCTCGTCGAAGGTCAGCCCCAGCCGCTTGGCCTCGGCGATCGTGGCGTCGATGCCCGAGCGGCCCTGGGCCAGCAGCGGCACGAGGCTTCCGGCGCCTCTGCCGAAGATGTCCATCACGGCCGACGCTCGAGCCATGGGATCGGGCATGCGAGAGACCGCCTCGGCCACGTCTCCGAAGATCTGTTCCATGCCCCGATTGCCCGCAACCGAGACGCCCAGGGCGGCAAAGGCCTCAGCGGCCGCTCCGCTGCCGGCCTGGGCGTCGGCGACACTTCGCGACAGGAAACTCAGCGACCCGGTCAGTTGCCCCATCTCGACGCCGGCCAGCTTTGCGGCGTACTCCATGCCCGAGAGCCAGCCGACGCTGGCGCCGGTCTGCTGAGCGAGCTTGCCGAACTGATCGGCCGACTCGGCCGTGCCGATGACCAGATCCTTGACCCACTTGACGGCCGAGATCGCCGCAGAGGCCACCCCCAGAAGAGGGTTGGCCAGGAACGTGCTGATGCCCGTTCCGAGCATGGAGGTCAGGCCCTGCGCCTCTAGAATGCCGCTGGTGAATCCGCTGCGGTCGAGGCGAAGGTGTCCCAGGATGGATCCGGCGTCGAAGCTCATAACGGTTTATTCGGAAACTGTCGCATCATTGGGGAAAAGACCTCAAAGCCCCCGGTCACCCTGTGAGTGCCGGGGGCTTTGACGGCCGCAGCCCCGGCGTCGCTCTGGCATCGAGCCAGTTCCGCCGCCCGGTACTGAATCTCGTTGTAATCCGCCACGATCAGGCAGGCCGTTCCTGCAGGCAGGGCGTCTATCGCGTCGAGCCCCCAGCCGGGAAAGATCGTGGCGAGGGACAGGGCGTAGGCCCACGGGACGGCCCCGCGTTCATTGAGGCGATCTTCAACGCCGCTTGAGCCGTAGCCTCTTCCTGTGGCACCCCCGCCGCCTGCAGGCCGTTCTGGATAGCGGCCTGCCGTTTTTTTTTGAGCCAGGCCTCGAAGTACGAAGACGCGACCAGAAGCGCCGCCTCAAGGTCGGCACGGCCCGCCGCGTCGATTACGGCGTGGCCGCTTTCGGGGATGAACCCCTTGAGGCCTGTCCGCAGGGCATCGAGCATCCTCGCGTCGCCGCCGCCGACGATCGCGGCGTCCTGGGTCTGGCGCTCCAGTTCGGCCAGGTCGCGCAGCTTTGCCACGGAGGGCTCGCACGTCATCACCTTCGTTCCGTCGATGACCAGTTCCAGATCCCACGGAACGAGATTGTTGATGTTGATCACATTGGACATTTCGTCGACTCCTCGGGTTGGGTGCGGTCTACGCCTGCGGCTCTTCGCCGATGTAGCCCAGGACCAGGTTGGGCAGCTTGGTTCGGTCGGGCATCGCCTCCAGCTCCAGCGGGATGTACGATTCCTTACCGTCCGAGCGGGCCTCATCCTTGCTCGTGACGACGGCCGCCAGTAGCAGGATGTCCTGGCTGCGGTCGTAAGGCACTTCGCCCACGGCCTCATCGGGCAGGTCCATCGGGTGGAAGCGGTACTTGGCGGCGTAGGAATACAGGTCCCCGCCCACGGCGGCGGGCATCAGCGGAATGGGGTTTGTGGCGACGACGCCGGCAAACCACGGGTAGTTCAGCGCCCGGTTGGCCAGCGTGATCTCTCGCAGCTTGAGCGTCAGCGTGGCCTTGACTCCCATGATGCGCTTGCCCATGACCTGGTCGCCCATCTGGCCGGGCACCTTGATGTCTTCGAGCTTGAGTTCGCGAACGCACGTGGGTTCGTCGCAGAAGCCCAGGTTCACCCAGGCGTTGGTGATCCACTTGAGCACCCACCAGGTGCGGGCTTTGGTTTTGGACAGATCCGGGGTAAAGGTCATCTCATTCTCCGATCTGTGCAGCGGTGATCTGCACGTTGAAGGAAACCTGATTGAACCGCCCCTCGCTGACGCCCAGGTCAGCGGGGGGCTGTATCGCGTCGATCATCAGCGCCAGCCACGTGGGCGAGAGCGTGACGTTGCGGACGGGCAGACGCTCCGGGGCCGGATAGATCACGTCGTAGAGCCTGACCGCCCGGATCATGGCCGCTGCGGCATCGCCGGCCCGCGTGAGTATCTGGAACGTCCATGGCCGCGTGGGCGAGTAGGGCCCCGCCACGCCCCCGGTGGACAGGATGCAACTGCCGATGGCCGTGCCCTCGTCGAACCGCATGGTGCGGATGTCGCTGCCGAAGTGCAGGCCCGCCCGATCGGCCAGCCATTCCGCCAGCGCGTCTACCAGAAGCTGAGGGGGGCTGTGTTCGCTCATCCCAGTTGCCCCCGGATCTCGTCGGCGACGACTTCCATGCACTTGGGCCCCTCGGCCTTGAGCGGACCTTCGACGAACTTGGCGGCGTAGACGCCGGGCCTGGGGTGGCTGTGCTGCATCGGCTCTTCGTGCTGGCGGATGGCGTAGTCGGCCGCCTCGCCGCCGCCTGCGGCGACGTGGCCCGCGACGCCATCGGGCGTGATCTGGATGGTGGACGCGGCCCCGACGATCGTGCCGGCCAGAGTGCCGGTCTCGACGGGCACGGCCTCTTTGCACTTTCGCTCCAAATGAGCCAGGCTCAGGACGAACCCGCGCCGCGCGCCGTGCTGCACGCGCTCATTGGCCATGTCCAGGCCGCGCAGGAATTCGGATGCGTCAAAGGAGCTCATAACGTCAGTTCGGAAATTTCACCGTTCAGAGAGATTCACCGCAGAGGACGCAGAGCACGCGGAGTTGTTTCCCATGCATCATCCGCCTCGGCGATCTCCGCGACCTCTGCGGTTAAATTGGCGCGAGCATCACCGCCACGCCGCGAAAGACGCCCCGCGGGATGGAGGAGTACTGCGCGACTTCGTAGGCCACGCCGTCGACGCTGCAGCGGTCGCCGGGATAGAGGAACTCGTAGGGCAGGATCCCAAAGACGTGGAGGCGGATCGAGGCGGTCAACTCGCGCCCGGCCAGCTTGAGGGTTTTGGTCACCGGCTCTGCCAGGCCTTTCCACTGCCCGTCCTGGGCGGCGAAGGCCGGCGTGCCGTGCTCGTCGCTACCGGTCCTGCGCAGCCAGGCCGTCACGGTGCAGTTGGTGACCATCAGACGATCCTCCCGCCCTTGAGCAGATACGGCCGCATGTGCGCCCGGGCCTCCAGGCACACCAGTTGGGGCAGCTTGCCCGCGTCGTAGCTTTCGGCGTAGCCCCCGGCCGACTGGCTGGCCACGCCGTCCGCTCGATCGCGGAGGCGCTGGGCCCGCTGGGGATCCCGCAGGATGCTCATCGCCTGCAGGACGGCGGCGAGCTTGACCGCCTCGGGCACGACGGCCACACCGTCGATCAGGTCCCAGACCGACGCGTAGGCCAGGCTCTTGCCATCGGGCCAACTGGCCGGCTCGTCGTAGCAGACTCGCGGGAACGCCCGGGCCTGGTCAGAATCGTACTTCTGACCGGCCAGCGTGAGGGTGTCCAGTTCGTCGCTGGCCTGCAGCAGCGCCCGGGCCTTTGTCCCGTCGTCTGCGGCGGTCCAGGCGGTGATATCGGCCACGCGCAGCAGGAAGGTATCGGCCTCGTCGAGCGTGACGTACGCGCCGGTGGGATCGTTGAGGGCTACGGCCTCGATAGTCATGCGCTCACCTCGATGGTGGTAGTGGACGTGCCGTGGACTCTGGGCTTGCTGAAGGTCAGCGTGTAGCTGCCGGCCGGCAGATACATCGGCTCCAGCCATCGCCCGTCCGCTGCGGTGGTCGCCGATCCACGGACGGTGTATGTGCCTGCGGCGTAATCGCCCGTGAGATAGGCCCGGACGGTTCCGCCGCCGACGCCCTGGCCGGCGTGCATGTACCGCAGGGCGTCGACGCCGCCGAAGTCGTGATCGACGGCCGTCTCATCGCCCAGGGGCGCGTCGTCGGTTGTCCAGGCCCCCGCCCCGTGCATGGCCGTAAGCTGCGCGTCGATCTCTTCGACCGTGGGCACGGGCGGCAGTTCGTCGGTTCGCGCCAGCGGCGCGACGGCGGCGGCAAGATTCTCCGCAGTGGCCAGAGGCGCGACCGCCTCGCCAAGCTGCTCTGCCGTCGCCAGCGGCTCGATTGCCGCCTCGATGTCCTCGGCGGCGATGTCGTTGAGGTCGCCGACGCGCTTGGCATCCATGATCCCCTGATAGATGTACTCGCGCCCGGTAACACCGGCGATGACGGCCGTGACGAGGATCTTCACATCGTCGCCGGCGTCATAGGTCGCCGGCAGCACGCCCGAGACGATGTAAGTGCCCGTGGCGGTCTTAGCCACGCCCAGATTGACCGCAGCGTCCACGGCCCCGTTGCGCACCATGGAAGCGGTTGGAGTGGTGTCGGCGTCGGCGCTTTCGCCGTCGCTGAAGCGTGAAGTCGTAAAGCCACGGACGATGCTGTCTCCCGGTCGGTAGATCATGCTGCACGTCTCCTCATGGATGGTCCTGGATGGATGATCGACGCCGCCCGTCGCCGGCTGCCGGCATGGATCAGCGGAGAGCCGAAGATGGATCCGCCGTGGCACCCGCTGGGTTCCACGTACGTCCTCAGCGCCCCCATGTCGTCGGGGGTGCCGCGAGGGTTCCCCAGGGCGTCGAAGTCGAGAATCTTGGTGCCTGCCCCGATGGCCGGGCTGCCCGCCTTGAGGTGCAGATCGCTGGCGACGTTGACGAACACATCGGCGGCGGTCTGGTTGATCAGGCCTGACGTTCCGGGGGCGGTTGCATCGCTCGATAGGTT
>JBDKTA010000002.1 GCA_039680605.1 Planctomycetaceae bacterium
AACCTATCGAGCGATGCAACCGCCCCCGGAACGTCAGGCCTGATCAACCAGACCGCCGCCGATGTGTTCGTCAACGTCGCCAGCGATCTGCACCTCAAGGCGGGCAGCCCGGCCATCGGGGCAGGCAACAAGGTGCTGGACTTCGACGCCCTGGGCAACCCGCGCGGCACTCCCGACGATATGGGCGCTCTGACGACGTACGTCGAACCGACCGGAGGTGGCATCGATCGTTCTGTGTTCCGCGGGTCCGGCCGCGGCCTGATGCGAGGAGCCGCCTGATATGGAACTGACTAGAAAAGCCCAAACCGCCGCCGTGGTTCTGATCCCAGCCGTCGGGACAGCTGATAACATCGCCTGGAAGATTAGTGCAACCCTGGCCTCAGGAGACGTGAAAGTCGCCCGACACTACGGCGGGGTCTGGCATGTCGACAACATCACCGACCTTCCCGTCGAGATCGCCGGAACGGGCTTGCTGGCGGTGACGCTGACGGAGGAGGAGATGACCCCCGACGACAACGCCTACCCCGTGGCCGTCCTGTTCAAGGACGCCGCCGGGTCCGAGTGGATCGACAACGCTCTGATTATCCACTGCACCGCCAATGACATGTCTAACGTCATTCTGGACATCAACGGCCTCGATGCCATCTCAGGTGCGGCCCCGGCCGGCGTGGCCACCAACTTTCGCGAGATGGTCGTGCAACTGTGGCGACGGTTCTTCAAGAAGTCTACCTGCACTTCGACGCAGCTCAAAACCTACGCCGATAACGGCGTCGACATCCTGACCACCCAGACCGTCAGCGACGATTCGACCACCCAGACCCAGGGCAGCGCCTCATGAGGATCCTGAGCCTCCCCAACGGAACCGTCAACCGCCTCGACCGGGCTGTCTGGCTGACGTGCCCCTTCGATATCCAGCTTCTGCCGCTGGTGGGCGGTTCATACCGGCTCTATCGTGGCGTCGGCGGTCTGTCGAGGGTGAACTTCACCTCCCCCGTCGCGTCGATCTCGGGACGCCTCAACGCAACGGCGATCGCGGGTCTTGGGCACCTTCCCTCGACGCGGTACACCTACGCCCTGCGCCCCGTTCGGCAGGACCTGCTCGGCGCGGACCTCGAAACGCCGGACCTGTCCTGCTCGGCCGAGTTCGTCACCGACGCCGCTGCCGACTGGGTCGGACTAAGGCCTGCCGCGCCGGAGGCGCTGGGCGCTGCGGCCCTGTCCGGCGGCCGCATCCGCCTGCGGTGGCGGTACCGAACGCCCCGCGGCACGACCGCCCCGGCCACGTTTGCGGTCTACGCCTCCTCGTCCGAGAGCCTGGTGGGAACCGAGGCATCCGTCGCCTCAGCGACCTATGTCTCGGACCGTGATTACAGTGCCGTCATCACCTGCGCCGACGGCCTGGCGTACTTTCTGGCGGTCGCCGCGGTTTCGGCCGGATCCATCGCCTCGCCCCTGTCGCGTATCGTCGGGCCGGTCATCGCCGACGCTGCCGCCCCGGCCGTTCCGGCGGCAATCCTCGACCAGGTGTTCTAACTCAGAAACGTTTCCACCGCGACCTCTGCGGTGAATGGAAGTCGACATGGGCGTTCATGTAGTCCAGCCTGTTGATCGCGGGTGTGCTCTGGATCCGCCGCGCCTGCGCGTCTATCGCAGCGCGGTGGTCGCCGGCCGAGGCGCCCCGGGATGGAGCCAGGAGCTCGTCGAGGCTTATTGGTCGGCCCAGAAGATCACCTGGGCGGTCAACGGCAATGCCTCGACGGCCATCCTGAAAGTGCAACTGGGCCAAAGCGCCGACCGCGAGGAGGCGCTGCACGCCGAAAGCTCCCACTGCAGCGCCGGCGACCGGATCCGCATCGTCCAGCTCGAGGGCGATCGTGAGATCGAGTGGTTCCGCGGGCACATCGCCCAGGACGCCCTGCTGATCCAGGCCAACGACGATCTGGAAAGCTTCTCCGTCACGGCGTACGGCCCGGAACTGCTGCTGGCCCATTATGCCCTGTCCGGCCCATGGTGGCCGACGACCAGCCTCGATGCCACGGAGATCCAGTTCGGCCAGGGCGCCGGCGCTGACCAGCTGACTTACGCCCAGGCTGTACGGGCGGGGGCCTGGGCCTCTTACGCCCCGGTGATCTTCAACCCGCAGATCTCCGGCGCTGAAGGCCGGGGCAACGCGTCGGGTTCGCTGTGGAAGCTCACCCGAAGAGGCAAGGCCGACGGCGGCTATGACGCCTCGGCCGCCGACAGCAAGTGCCGCGTCTTCGCAGCCCCTGGCCGTCGCGTGGTCTTCAACAACGGCACAAGCACCATCACTACTGAAAGCCGCCTCTGGACGCCGTACGAGGCTGTCCGAAGCCTGATCGAATATATCGACGACTACACCGTCGTCTCCTTCGCCGCCACGGCCTGGCCGGCGATCGAGGCTCTGCTGTCGGGAATGCCGCTGGGAACGGTGGACCTGACCGGCTGCAACCTGGCAGAGGCCCTGAACAAGATTCTTCTGCCTCTGGGCTTTGGGTTCTGCCTGGAACCGTGGGCCTCGGCCGACGGCCGCCACGCCCTGAAGGTCTTCCGACTGCACGACCCGCTGACGCACGCCGACGCGTTTCTGGCCAAGATCGGCACGGCGATCGAGAGCCCCGACGGCCAGCGCAGCGCCGTCCAGAGGCTCAACGTCATCAAGGACCATCACAACGTCCGCAACGACATCATCCTGCTCGGCGGCGTCAAGCACACCCAGCGCACGCTGACGTTCACCCATGACGCCGATACGCGAGATCTGCACCCGTACTGGGATCAGACCACCAACGCCTTGGCCGACTATGCCGACGCCAGCAACCGCATCCGCCCCAAGGGCGCCGGGATGGGCGCCGGCATGTACGACCAGTGGAAGCAGCGCTACGAGTACGACGGCGACAAGGACCTCAACGACGCGTACCGGCACGCGTTCCGGTCCTTCGTCTGGAATGAGGACGCGGCCCTGTCAGCCCTTGTAAAGAGCGCCCAGAACAACGCGCTGATCCCGGACTTCAGCGCCAACCACCTGGCGGCCGGCGGCCTGAGCGGCGAAGGCTTCGACAACCTCCAGACGGCCCACGTGCCGCGGCCCATGCGCTACCGCGCCGAATACGCCGACGGCTCTGACGCCCAGAGCGGCTCTCTCAAGCCGGCGGCCGTCGAGGTAGCCGTGGCCGAATGGGACCCCGACGCCGGCGCCATCGCCATTGACGATCAATCGTGGGTGGAACTCGGCGGCGACGCCGTCGAACTCCGCAACGACCGCTGCGGGATCTGGATCAAGGCCAAGAACCTCCTGGACCTCTACCCGTGGAAGGACATCAAGTCGCGATCGAGCACCGGGCCTTTCGGCACCGACCCCTCCGTCTCACTCCACCAGCGCTACGGGCGATGGAACTGGCCCACGCTGCTGCATAACGCGATGCGCAAGGCCACCGGGGCCGGAGAGTACCACATGGTGCTGCGGATGAGCGGGATGGTCCCCATGGATAGCCACGTGATGTTCCAGGCCCCACGACAGCAGGACAGTTCGTGGCCGTTCACCGCTCAGGAAGTCGTCATCAAGGAAGACTTCCGGTATCGCGACAAGCTCGGCGAGGCGTCACAAACCATGCGGGCCACCGTCAACGACGGCCAGGTGGGCGGGCGGATGGACCTGTACTCGCGGCGCGTTCGCGACGTGATGGAAGACGCCGTCGCGCACGGGTCGGTGGTGCTGCGCGGGCTTCACCGCTCTTTCAGTCCAGGGCAGGGTCTGGCGACCGTTCGCGGCCGCGGCGTGGATCTGACCGTGGCCGGCCGAACCGGCGACACGGCGCGGCGGATCGCCCCGGTGATCGTTGCCGTCAGCTACCTGCTGGAGGAGTCGGCCAACAAGACCGAACTGGTGCTCGACACCCCGCTGGTCAGGACCATTCGTTAGAACCATGGCCGCCGAAGAACGCACATTCCGCCCGTCCGGGCCCGTCGCGGGCCTCAGGCACGGATACGCCCGGATCATCACCAATGACGGCGACGGCGACTATACCATCACCGAACTGGTGCGGGACGGGGCGGCCGACCAGTTGCTCGACCAGCCCGGCGACTATATCGACGCTGACGCGCGGGACTTGCGAGGCAATGCCGGCGGTGAGGTCGATAGTGTCGTTCGGTGGTGGGAGCAATATACCCTCAGCGGCGCCGTGGAGGTCGTCATCGAGACGGTCTATCAGGACGCCTTCACCTTCGGCACGTTATTCACCGGCTGGACGATGACCGGCGCGACGGACTTCAACGGCGTCTGGGTGCCATCCGGATTCAATGTCAACGGCAAGCCCGCCTACCGCACAAGCCGCGTCTCCGATAGCGGCATGGGCGAGACCTGCGGGATGATGTGGTGGCTGACCGACGCGTCGTGGGTTGACTTCTGGGCGACGGGGTCGCCCCGCTACGCCAGCGGCGGGGCCTGGTGGGCGCTGTTCGCCGATCCGCAGTATCTCTCCGGGGCAAGCCTGTTCATGGGCCTGCTGGGCCCGCAGACCGGCGCGACGCCGGCAGGCACGTGGTATTGGGATGAGCCCTACGTCAACCCTTCTGTCGGGCCCGAGAGCAAGAACCTGTCTGTGTACAGCGGATAAACGATCTTACATAAGGAGCTTCACCATGCGCAAGTGTCCGTTCGTTGTACTGTGCATCGCCCTGGCGGTGCTGGCGTTGTCTGTCCCCTGCCGGGCCCAGGAATCCGACGGCGACATTGCCCTAACGCAGCCGGCCGTGGCTGGCGTTCAGGGGGCCGTCCTTCCTGACGTCCAGTCGCCTCCGGTTGGGCCTCCGGAGTCTGTCGCGCCAAGCGCGGCCATCGACCTGGTGTTGGTAGGCGTGCTGGCTACGGTCGTGACGGTCGTCGTGCAGTGGCTGCGCAAGGTCAAGGGCATCGACGAGAGTCCCAAGATCCTCCCGTACCTGTCGGTCGCCGTCGGCGTTGTCTGTTCGGCCGTGTACCTTGTGCTGTTCACGACCGACGACATCACCGCCCGCTCGATGCTGGCCGCTGTCGGCACCGGGGTACTGGCCGGCCTGACCGCATGCGGCCTCTACTCGGCCGTGGCCAAGGTGGTCCTGGAGAAGATCATCACCACCGCCGGCAAGCGATGGATTGCGGTGCTTCTTACAGCCCTTCTTTGTGTGGCCGGGTGTACCCAGCCTCCAGCCTCGGTCAAAGATACGTTATTCGGGGCTCAGTTGACCGCTGAAATGGCCGTCAAGGACGCCCAGGCGGCACGGCCGGGCACTGTCTGGGCCGCCCCTGCAGCGACAGCCTCGGACGCCGAGCGGCTTATGATCGAACGCCAGCGCACTGCGGTTCTTCTCGATGCATGCCGCAGCGTGGATAAAAACTTAACGGCCATTCTGTACTACTACCGGGTGTCCAACTTCAATCCGTTCCAGGACACCACGCCGCCGGAAAGCGAGGCCGCCGATGGACAGTGACTCCAATACCCTCTCGCGGCAGATCGCGGCCAAGCTGACCGAAGCCTTGAAGGAGCGGTTCCCCGACCACGCTGAGTCGCTTGAGGCCGTAGGGCCGATCATTGGCCCGCTGGTGGGCCTGGGCATTGCCGAGGGCCAAGCGGCCGTCGATGCAACAGTCGAGGGCCTGACGGCCTCCGACAGCTACCCGGCCTGGCGAACGATCTACGAGCAGGCTACGCCCGACGAGCGAGTGACGTTGAACGACGCCTCCAGAAAGCGGTTGATGCTCGATGCCCTGGGCGTCCTGAAGCGTCGGCAGATGCTTTGGGACGTTCTCAAGATCGCCGCCGGCGTGATCGGCGCGGCGCTGCTGTAGACACTGCACCGCAGAGACGGGGAGAACGCAGAGGGCGACACGATGAAAAACAGGATGAATGAATGGGTGGACGGATGCAGTGGCTGCCGGGCCGATGGCCGCGCCACGCGCATTTATCCGTCCATCGCCGCCCTGATCCTCTCTGCGGTCTTTGCCGGTTGTGCGGCCAACAACAAGGTTCAGGCCCCCGGCCTGGGCTCTGCCGCCCAGAGTGGCGGAGAGGCCCCGACAGTCAATATCGCCGTCGCCGGGGGCACCCTTGCGGCCGTGCTGCTGATCGTCGCCATCCTGGTCGCTGCGGTCGTGGCGATCCGCCGCCTCGGCGCCGCTCTCGACGTGATGCTTGAGCGAGAGGACTCGGCCAGGCCTGCAGACCAGGAGAAGCTGAAGCTGACCAAGGCCTTTGTCCGCGCCGGCGCCCATGGCGTCGTGCGTCGACACCTGAAGCGCATCAGGAAGAAGCGCAAGCCGTATCTGTAGAACGGCCACGGCAATCCTGCCCTTTCGCCCCGCCGGCATGCAAGCCGGCGGGGCTTTTTTTCATGCGCCTGGCCGGGATGCGTCATAAGTGTCGCAGTGTCCGCATCATGTGTGGCTGCTAAATATGCAGCATTTCCCCGCAATTGACTTGGATTCCTCGCGGACATCGACGACTCATGTGTCTGATGGCAAACGCAAAGGACAACGCGATGAAGACCACGCAAAAGACGCACGAATGGCTGATGGCAAAGAACCGCGGCGGCAGATCCCGCCTCCAGGTCCTGGGCTGGCGGAAGCTGGCGGCGCTGTACTACGCCGCCGAAGCGGGCAGCCCGGTCCGCAAGGTCATAGATAAAGAATGCCGCCGGTGCGGGTACGCGCCCCGGACCATCCTGGCCCTCAACGCATAGGAGCAACCCATGGCGATCACGAGAATAGATTTTGCAGGCGGCGACAAGAAGGCGATGACCTTCGTCACCGTCACCCGGTGCCTCGGCATCGCGACGATCACCGCTTCCTTCCTGACGCCGGAGAGCCATTTCGACGTCACGACCGACGCCTGCGACCGCGAAGCCCTGGTTCACCTGGCCTCCCGCGTCCAACGAGCCATCGACGGCTGCCGGGGCACCAACAGCATGATCCAGGACTACCTCCGCATGATCGAACTGCTGGCCAACTGAAAGGACCTTCCCATGAACAGCCACTGCGAAACCGCCCGCCGACGCGGGCATAACCGAAAGGAAAGAATCATGAAGACCAAGAAGAGCAAGAACGTGGAAGTGCAGACCGGCAAGACCTACCGTGCCATGGTGCGAGGCAAGGTGTCGATCGTGACCGTCAAGGGCGAGGTCGACGGGGGCGGATGGGACGTCGAGATGATCTCGACCGGTTCCCACCACCGAGTCAGCAGCATCAGCGGGTTCGTCTGCGAGTGCGACAAGAGCGGCAAGCCCATCGAGGCCGCCACGGGCAAGAAGGCGCCGGAGGCCTCCAGAGCCGAGGCGCCGACCGCCAAGTCGGCCAAGGAAGCCAGGCCCGCCAAAGCAAAGCGCCTCGGCGGCCTTGGCGCTGCCGTCCAGGTGCTGGCCGAGGCGGGCAAGCCCATGAACGCCGCCGACATGATAAAGTGCATGCTGGACCGGGGCCTGTGGACCACCGGCGGCAAGACGCCGGCGGCCACGATCTACGCCGCGATCATTCGGGAGATCTCCTCCAAGGGCCAGGCCAGCCGGTTCCGCAAGACGGACCGCGGGCTCTTTGAACTGACTCCTTCGGGGATCCAGTGGCGCACCGAGGCCGGCGCCTTATAATACCCCTTATAGTGCGCTGCCGTTTTGGCGTCGCTCGTGTCCATCCGTGTCTACCGCTGATTGAGCGTAAGGCAGTACAGAAACAGGTGGTTGAGCGATAAGTACAATAATCGCCAACAGAAAGGAAAACGCCCCAAAAAGCCTTCCAAGGTGGATGTTGAGGGTTCAAGTCCCTTCGCCCGCTTTACTTGAGCAGGAAGCTTTAATCGAAGAAACCAGATCGTCGGCCGGTCCTCCCTTGGTCATATACGCCACCGCCCCGGCTTCACGCATCGACATTGCCACGTCCGACGCCATGTGCATTGAAAGCCCGATGACCTTGACGGCGGGATTATCTTCCAGTATCTGCCGCGTGGCCTCGATGCCGCTCATCTGACCGAGATTGACATCCATGACGATGACATCCGGGTTAAGCTCCCGGGCCAGCCGTATCGCCTCGGGTCCGTCCTGGGCCTCGCCGACAACCTCCAGACCCGGTTCGAATTGGAGCAGCCCTGCCAGTCCCTGGCGCATGATCTTGTGGTCATCTACAATCATGATCCGGCAAGCCTCGGACTTGGGCAGAACCGTGATAGGTTCTTTCGGTTCTTCCTTCATGACCTCGGCAGCGGCTTGCGGCGCCTGGGCTTCTCCCACCGGCGCCGTAAGAGTAATCTTCGTGCCGCCGCCGGGGGCGGTCTCGATCTCCATGTGCCCGCCGATGTACGCCATGCGCTCCTGAACGCTGAAGAGGCCAAAGGTCGTCTCGTCCTGGGTGCGCCCGCGGAGCAACTGGGGATCGAAGCCGCGGCCTTTGTCCGACACGACGAGCTTTATGTGCTTGTCGGATGTCCTGGCAAGAGTGACCTTAACCTCCGTTACGCCGGCATGTTTGACCGCGTTAAAAAGCAGCTCGCGGGCACATTCAAACAGCAGGAACCGCGTGGCCTCGATGGCCGGTTCAGCCTTCTTGTCCATCAGGAGATGAACCGCCACCTGGTGCTTCTCCAGCGTATAGGAGGCGAGCCAATTCAGGCCGCCAACCAGGCCGGCTTCGTGAAGCACGGGCGGGCTGAGTTCGATGGCCAGCGAACGCGAGGCGTCGACGGCCTCATGCACCATGCTTTGCACGCCTTGGGCGATGGCGTGAACGCGGGAAGCGTCTTTGGCGCGCTTGATCCAGTCCAGTTGCATTCCGGCAGCGACCAGCAGTTGCTGGATATGGTCGTGCAGGATAATCGCCACGCGTTTACGCTCTATCTGTTCGGTACGGCTTAACTGATTGGCCAGCGCACGCAGCATGCGAGCCTGTTCCTCGACCTCGGCCGTACGCTCGGCGACGCGCTGTTCGAGGCTCCTGTTGAGTTCCCTGAGGGACTCCTGAGCCCGTTTCAGGTCGGTGATGTCCTGAATCGTCCCGACAAGCCTTACCGCATGCCCCTGGTCGAAGAATGTTTGGCCTGTCACACAGATCCAGCGTTCAGCGCCGTCGCTGCGGCGCGTGATTCGGTGCTCGTAGCTGAACTTGCCCCCGCTCGAGGGATCAAACGCCTTGTCGAGGACGGCCTCGATGGCGGGGCGGTCTTCGGCATGAACGCGTTCTACAAAAGTATCATGGCTGATCGGCTCGTCCGGGGTAATACCGAAAAGGTCGCGGATGCGGCTGTCCCAGCGAATTGTATCGGAAGCAACGTCGTAATCATAAATGCCCAGTTCGGCGGCCTCCTTGGCGATCTGGAACCTCTGCTCGCTGTGGCGAAGGGCTTCCTCCATGCGTATACGGTGGTCGATATCCTGGACAATCCCTACCATGCGGCGGGCGCCGTCCGACGAGCGGACGCTGTGGCGTCCTGCCGCCCAGATCCAGTGGACTTGCCCGTCCACACGCCGAATCCGGCACTCGAAGTTGCAATCGAGGGCATTGTCGATGGCATTTTGAATATGCGCTTGCACGGCCGGGCGATCCTCCGCGATGACGTGTTCCAGGAACATCTCGAAGGTCCATTGCGGAAGAAGGGTTGGGTAGCCGAAGATCTGGTCATGCAGGAGCGACCGCTCTGCCGTGTGATTGGCCACGTCCATGTCCCACACGCCCATCTGGCCGATCTCCAGCGCGAACATGAGCAGTTGTTCACCGGCTCGCAGTTCATCCTCCCTGCGTTTGCTCTCAGTGATGTCGCGGTAGCTCAGCACCACCCCTTCGACGGCGGGCTCTTCGAGGAGATTGACGCCCACGAATTCAAAGATGCGCCTGCTGCCGTCTGCCGCCTGCACCGGCACCTGCAGTCGGCCCGTCGCCCCGGCCTCGCGAAGGACTTCGGTGAAGACTTTGACCGCCTGCGGCCGATCCTCCGGAAAGAGGAAGTCGAAAGCACTCGTGCCCACTGTATCTTCAGGCAGGTACCCCAGGGTGTCGGGGTCGCTGGTCTTGTTGTAGGTAATCGTGCCGTCTTGTGTGACGATGGCGACGTAGTCGGAGCATTTCTCCATGAGCAGCTTGAAATGCCTCTCGCTGCGACGCAGCTTAGCCTGGGCATCGTCATGTTCCGCTGCCATTGGTTGCCTCACATCTTGCCGCTTCTAGGAAGCATAGCGCGGGGCGGCCTCATATAGCAGACTGTCATTCATCGGCGGAGCGGTTGTGAGATGAAGCCAAGAACGCCGTCAGCGCCACTCGCGACGTTAGATGGTCTTGTTTTGAGGCAGTCTTCTTCTCTGCGTACTTTGCGGTCTCTGCGGTTCATGCAGTTTTCGGGCTACCCGGCTGCGCAGCGGTCTGATCGAGGCGGGGTCATGAACCTGCGGACACGTCGAAGAGGTATCGGCCCGAACCCGCGGCAAAGCACACACCGCTGCCGGCTGGTTCCGCCTTTTCCAGGCCCGCCACGCCGGCGATGAACGCGCCGTTTTTCCAGACTTCCTGGCCGCCTTCGCGGATGACGGCGTTTGCGATGCCCAGCGTTGGCACGGTGATCGCGGCTGTGGCGCCGGGCGGGATGACCACTTCCAGGTGCAGCCCGGCGGCGGTGCGGCACCAGCTTGAGACGATGCGGCCGCGCGGGGTCGGGACCGACGCGCGGGCCCAGGTCAGATCCCCCAGCACCTGCGGGGCGATCTGCACGTGAGCGTAGCCCGCCGTGCAGAGGTCGGCGCCGAAATATCCCGGTCCGCCGATGCCGGCGATGTCGCTGAAGAAGAACCCGCTGGCGCTGGCCCACATGGGCATGCTTTCGGCCCGCTTGCCCAGGCGGTCCCACATGTACCGCCCCCACGATTCCCAGACCGTCGTAGCCCTGCGGGCGACCATGAATCCCCAACCCGGATACGTCGTCTGCGTCATCACGCCGAACATCACCTCGCCGGCCCCGGCGCGGGCCAGGGCCTCGATCATCGCCGGCGTGCCGCACGTGCCGGTATGCAGATGCCCGCCGTGCTTGTTGACGATGTTGTCGACAATGTCGGCCACCACGGCAGGGCGATGCTCCGCCGGCACCACCTCCAGCGCCAGGGGCACCAGGTTGGACGTCTGCGACCCGGTGGCGTAGCGACCTGCCGCGGCGTCGAGCCAGTTGCGGTTCAGGGCGTCGCGGGCGGATTGCGCCATCGCGGCAAATCGAGCGGCGTCGGCGGGCTTGCCCAGCAGGGCGGCCACGCGCTGCATGATGTCCGCGCAGCGATAGTAGTAGCCCGTCCACAGCGGTTCGGGGGGCGTCTCGCTGGAGAGGAACTCTTCCTTCTCGGCCTCGGGGCCGGGCACCATGTGGTCGCCCAGGCTGCCGCCGGAGACCGCTCCGTCAGTGGCGCGGGTGGCCAGATGGTCCAGAAATCGCGTCATCGGTTCGTAGTGCTCTTCGAGCAGCCGCCGGTCGCCATAGGCCATGTAACTGTGCCAGACGGCGATGGGGTAGTTGCCTGCCCAGGCCGGGTCGCCGGGCTTGGCGTCCTGGTACCGCGGGACGACGCAGATGATGGAGCCGTCGTCGTTCTGGGCGTCGGCGGCGTCGCGCATCCACTTTTCCCAGAACAGCGGTTGATAGAACCGCGCCATCAGTGCCGAGCTGACCGAGGCGGGGTCCAGGAACGCCCAGTGCTCGCGGCAGAGGCAGTCCAGCAGCATGCCAAAAGCGGCGATCCGCAGCGTCTGGCGGCAGAGACCGTGAATGCCATTGAGCAGTTCGTTCGAGCAGGCGAAGTCGGCTGAGAAGTCGTAATCGCCGTGGACGAAACAGCCCTCCATGTCAGCCAACTCCGGCGGATGAGGCAGGCCGCTGACCTGCACGAAGCGCACGGGGTGGAAGGTGAAGCGCGGCTCGAAGACTTCGCCGTTGGGGTCGCCGCGGCAGATGTAGTAGTCGGTCTCGCGCGGCTCGGGGTAGCTGCGCAGGTCGAGCTGGCCGTCGAGCTCACAGCCCTCGTTGTACAGAAGGCCCGAGTACTTGATGGTGACCTTCGTGCCGGCAGGGGCCTTGACGCGAAGGCGCACCCAGCCGCCGAAGTATTTCTCGAAGTGATAGATGTACGTCCCCGGCGCCGGGCAGGCCAGCCGCACCGGGCGGTATGTCTCCATCACCCGCAACGGCGGCAGAACCTGGGCGCTGAGTTTCTGCGTGCGGGCCTCGACGATGCGGACCGGCGCCCAAGCCGAGTCGTCAAAGCCATCCTGAGCCCATCCACGCTGCTCGATGCGGGCGTCGTACGTCTCGCCGCCGAACAGGTCGGCGCTGACGATCGGGCTTGGCGCGGTCTTCCAGCTCTCGTCGCTGACGACGCTGGCCGCGGACCCGTTTGCGTCGGCGACGTTGAGCTGCAGCAGCAACTGCGGGCACGGGCCGTAATGGATCTGCGGCGGGTAAACGCCGCCGGGAGCGAACTCCGGCTCGGAGAACCACCCGTGGCCGAGGATCACGCCCACGACGTTCACGCCCTCGTGCAGCAGGTCTGTTACGTCGTGCGTCACATAGAGGCTGCGCTTGTCGTAGTTGGTCATCGCCGGGTCGAGCACCTGCTCGCCCACGCGACGGCCGTTGATGTACAGTTCGTGCCAACCGAGCCCGCAGACGTACGCCCGTGCCGCGGCCGGCGGCGTCGCCAGCGTGAAGACCTTCCGCAGCAGTGGGGCGTGGATGTCCGCGGCGGCGGCGATCCACCGCCCTTGCCAGTCGGACTCGTCGAGCAGGCCCATCTCGAAGCGGGCGGGGGGGCTTGAGGCCTCCTCGATCGCGGCGCCGTCGCCCGCGGCCCAGACCGTCACGCTCCACCAGCACTGCTGGGCGCTGCGCAGTTCTGCCCCGGCGTATTCGACGTGTACCTGCCGGTCCGACTCGACGCGTCCGCTGTCCCACAGGTTTGCCTCGCCGGCGGCAAGGCGCTGGGGCGTCGACGCCACGCGCACGCGGTAGGCCTTCTGGGCGATCGCGCGGCCGTCGGATTCCATCCCCCAGCCAAAGCGAGGCCGCGGCGTATCGAGCCCCAGCGGCGAAGGGAGATATTCACACGTGGCATTGACTATCTGCAGCATCAAAGCTCCTGGAAGTTCGTCTTGTTATTGTTGCAGCGAGAGATCGGGGGCCTGGGCCTCTTGCTGGGCGCGGACCTTGGCGCGGGTTTCTTTGCGCCATTGCTGGATCGGTTGGGTGTGGCTGCGATTGAACGTGTACCGCAGGTGGCGGGCGGAGGTGAAGCCGGTCTCGCGGGCGACCTGCTCAAGGGTCTTGTCGCTGTGGCTCAGCAGGATGATCGCCTGCACCAGGCGCGCGGCGCTGATCTCCTGGGCGACCGGGCGCTGCAGGTGCTCCATGAAGTGCAGGTCCAGCGCCCGCCGCGACAATCCGACCGCCGCGGCCACCTCGCCACTGGAGAGTTTCCTTTCGGCCAGGTGCTGCCAGATATACCGCAGCCCCCGCGCCGTGGGCAGGTCCGCCACGGCGATAATGTTGCTGCTCTGACGCACCGTGATGCCGCCCGGCGGAATCAGCACGTTCTGGGGCGGCACGTCGCGGCCGCACATCATCGTGTCGAGCAGCTCGGCGGCGCGGTATCCCTGCAGGCGCCCGTTGGCGCGGACGCTGGACAGCGGGACCGGGAGCGATTCGCAAATCTCGGTGTTGTCGCCCAAGCCGATCAGCGCCACCTGCTCGGGCACGGCCAGCCCCGCCGCCATGCACGCCTCGTACGCCTCGACAGCTGTCCAGTCGCTGTCGAGCATCAGGCCCAGCGGCGTGGGCAGGGCGGAGAGTTCTTCGGTCAGCCATTGTCGAAACGCCCGGGAACTGTACCCCTTCTTCGCCTGGGGGCTGTTGACCCAGTCCAACAGGTGAAACTGCGCCCCGGCCTCGAGGGCCTTGCGCTCGAAGGCCTCTCGCTGGCGCTGCACCCAGGGCGCGTCGCCAGGCGTGCAGTAAGCCAGATGAGTGAACTTCGAATCCAGCAGATGTCCTGCCGCCATCCCAGCGATGGCGGCGTGATCGCACGCCACCACGACGCCTCCGGAGAGGGAATCGTCCAACCGGATGATGGGAACGCTGCGGCACTGGATCCACGGCGCAGCGTCGCCGTGATGGCGCTGCACCACGATGCCTTTGACATCCCAGAACGCAGCCACGTCCTCAGGCCCTGCCCAAGGCGCCTCGCCCACGA
The DNA here is from genome assembly GCA_039680605.1 of Planctomycetaceae bacterium. NCBI lineage: Bacteria > Pseudomonadati > Planctomycetota > Planctomycetia > Planctomycetales > Planctomycetaceae > Planctomycetaceae bacterium. The sequence continues at coordinate 14,248 of JBDKTA010000002.1, forward strand.
CAATCAGCCATCCGGCCTTGCGGGCGTATTGGCAGAGTCCCTGGCGGACGTCGAGGCTTTCAACGCCGGCCACCAGAACGCGCGGAACGGTTGCCATGGCAGTGTTCATCATGATCTCTCATGCAGCAATGTATCGCATCGCTGCCCGTGATGTCTACAGGCTTGCGGTTGGGAGGCACCAGGTGCTTATCAAAGCCGTTGTCTGCTTTGATGAATACAACATTGCGCCACGGGTGCTTGCCTGCACTTCCTTGCACTTTGTTGTACTTTTCACAGCACTTCGCGGGAACTACCGGACCGCCCCTCTCGTGGCGGCAGGAAATCAGCGGCCCAATGATTGCAAAATATTGTTAAACAGATAGTTAAGCGTGATGGATTCGTAACTTTATTGGCTTAAAGCGGGCGGCCGGCTTGAACAGAGCGGCTGCCCGTTGTCTTCTATGGAGTGCGGCAGCCATATCTGCCGCTTTTGGAGTTGTTCGACGCCGAGAAACTCTCAAAGCGGCAGCTACGGCTGCCGCACTCCACAATTCTGCCCTGCGACGCCGCCCGGTTTTTTCCGGGTGCCACGCACAACTCCGTTGTGCGTGTCCCTGACTGTAAAGTTCGGGAGCATGGCCGAGTCCTTCGACAGGCTCAGGATGATACGCCCATGCCACGGTGCCACTCACAACTCACCACTCACCACTCACCACTCACACCTGGCGGTTCTTCCGCCATGCGGCGGGGCTTTGGCCGGTGGCGGTCTTCACGCAGCGGATGAACTGGCTGATCGTGCCGTACCCGCAAGCGGCGGCGATGTCTTTGGCGGTGCGGCGGGTGGTTGTCAGCAGCGTCATCGCCTCGCGCAGGCGCCACTGGCGAAGCCGCTCGCCCGGCGACTGGCCCAGGTGCTTGCGAAAGGCCTTGCCCAGGGCGACCGTCGAAATGCCCGCCGCCCCGGCCAACCGTTCGACCGTCAGCTCCGGATTGCGAAAGTCGGTGCGGATGAGGTGCATGGCCGTGGCGACCCCGGCGTGCGGCACGGCCAGCACGTTGCTGCTCTGGCGCACGACGACGCCCTTGGGGGCGACCCACACCGGCTCGTCGGGGATCGCCTCGCCCTGCATCAGGCGACCCAGCAATGCCGCGGCCTGGTAGCCCTGCTCACGGGCATTCATGTCGACGCTCGACAGCGGCACGATGGCCCCTTCGCAGATCGGGGCGATGTTATAACATGAAACCACCGCCACCTCGTCGGGCACGAGAATGCCTCCGTCGCGCAGCGCCGCCAGGGCCTCCAGGGCCGTCCAGTCGCTTTCCATCATCAACCCCAGCGGCCGCGGCAGCGCCGACACCTGCTTGCGAAGCCAGCGGCGGAAAGTCTCAGAGAACGATCCAGGCGATTTTCCAGCCGCCGCCGACCAGTCCAAAGTATGCACCGTCGCTCCAGCGGAGTCGCTCGTTTGGCGAAAGCCTTCGAACTGGTGATTCAGCGGCCACCAGTTCCCCAGCCAGCAATACGCCAGGTGGCGAAAGCCCGCATCGATGAAGTGCTGCGCCGCCAGGCGCCCGCTGGCGCGGAAGTTCAGAAGAACCCGCGCGGCCTTGAACGGATGCACTGTCCGATCGCCCAGCCAGACCAGGGGGATGTGGCTGCGCTGCCAGGCCCGGCGGTCTTTCTCGTTAGGTTCGCCGCTGACAATCACCCCGTCGCACTCCCAGCGGCGGGCGACGGCGGCCGCGGACATGCTCTCCTGGGCCGCAAACATCATGGACCACCCGCTCTGCCGGGCGTATTCAATAGTGCCCAATGAGATGGGATGATCCACCATGGCATTAAGGACCAGGACGCGTCGCGGGCGGACATTTTCGGCCATGATCATGCTCCTTTGACAGGTTTGTATAATGCTAACTCAACTTTTCGATAATGGGTAGTATGCAAATTGTGAACGTCGCTTATACTGGCATCGTTGTGGACAGTTCCATCGGACGGATTCAAGCAACCAGTTTTTTGAACCAAGAGAAAGGAAAGAGGAGTACGAACATGAGAAACGCAGCATTGACAATTCTGGCGGTTGGTTTGGTTCTGGCATTGGCCGGCGCGGCATCGGCGGCCGTGACGACGGTCGCCCTGTATCACATGGGCGAAGACGGTGATAATCCCAACGTGAAGCTCATTGCGGCGGTGGGCACGGACGCTGCCATGGGTTCCTGGAACAACACGGAATCGATCGAGACGGGAACCACCGGCGCTTTGGGCAGCACCAAGTACTTATCAAACGACCGATCCGCTTGGACTCCCGGGCTCACGTATCTTTATAACCGCGCCAACAACTGGGGCATGTCGGCTTGGCTTAAGTTGCCAGATGGTCCCTTGGCCGGTCAGCAATACGTCAGCGATTCGTGGTGGGCCATGTCGAACGGAAATTATAATGCCAACTCCATTGGCATGTCGCGCCCCAACGGCGTGACGACCTGGAACATCGGACACGGCGATATTGTCGCGGTTGATCCGGCCTTGTACGGCACTTGGGCGCACGTCGCCTTGGTGTACAACGGCAACAACAACGCCCAGTTATACGTAAACGGCGAGTTGCTCGGTTCCCGTGCGACCAACGCCTCTTTCCGGGGCGATGCTGCAGGCCACTTCTGGATCGGCACATGGAACGCCAACAGCAACGTCGGCCGTGGCGCAAAGGGTTATGACGAAGTCCAGGTCTTCAGCTTCGACGCCGGCCAGTTTGATATCTCCGACGTATATAAGATCAACATCCCCGAGCCGGCGACGATGAGTCTGCTGGTCATCGGCGGCGTGGCGGCATTGATTCGTCGTCGTCGCAAATAATACAATCGTAACAGAGTGCAGTCACAACGGGCGGCCCGCTTATCAAGGTGCGGACGCCCGTTGTCTTTTCTGGAGTGCGGCAGCCTTAGCTGCCGCTTTGGGAGTTGTTCGACATCGAGAAACTCTCAAAGCGGCAGCTCCGGCTGCCGCACTCCATAAGTTCCGGAAACACGTCGTTTTTCCAGATTTCGGCCATTGGCAATTTTGGAAAGCGCGGTATACTGGCCGCATCGCGTCTGGATTTGCCCCGTTCATTGCCCCAGGAGAAGCCGCTCATCACCGGCGGCAGGGACAGCAGAGGACGGAGGCGGGCATATCTGTGAACGAACAGGCTCTTCGAAGAATTACTTGCTGCGCCGTTGCAGCCGAATCGATCGGTAAGTTACCGGACTCAGAGCAAGGATATTCTGCACAGACAAGAAAGGCACAAGGAGCATCTCATGAAACACGCAGCGTGGACAATCCTGGCGGTGGCGGCGGTCCTGGCGGTGGCGGGTGCGGCCCAGGCGGGGCTTAGTGACGGCCTGGTCCACTACTATTCGTTCGACACCGACAGCAAAGACAGTGTGGGAAGTCTTGACGGCACCCTGAATGCAAACGGAGCGATCTCGGGCGCTAACGCCAAGGTCGGCGGCGGGGCTCTTATGAGCACGTCGGGCGGGGCGACGTGTGACCTTGGGGCCCCGGTGAATTTCGGCAGCGGGTCCTTCTCGGTGAGCTACTGGGTCACTTCACCTCAAAATAGCGGCAATGGCGAGCTTGGACCGATGTCCGCGGATTGGAGCGAAACCCATTGGGACATCAAGGACTGCGGCAACCTCAACTGGTATGCAATCCTCGTCTCACCCAATATGCCGTACAGCACGTTCACTTCCAAGATCGGCCAGGGTCTTGCCCCCACGAACACGTGGATGATGCTCACTCTCGTCGTTGACCGTGCAGCAGCCACCGCAACGTTTTACAAGAATGCGACCGGTCCCAGCACAATGAATATCTCTGCCGCGGGCACCGATAGCTTTGACTCCACCAGGAACATGGGCGCCATCATCGGCCAAACAGGCGGCGGCATTGATGAATGGGCCTTTTGGGACCGAGCGCTGTCCTCTGCCGAAGTTTCACAACTGTATAATGACGGCGATGGCATGTCCATCTCCTTGTCCATCCCCGAGCCCGCATCCGTTTCTTTGTTGCTGCTGGGCGGCGCGTGGGTGATCGCACGAGTCCGCAGACAAAGCGATAACTGATAATTGATCCAATCCAGAGAAAGGAAAGAGAGTCTGAACATGAGACATTCAGCACTGGCAGTTCTGGCGCTGGCAGGCACGCTGCTGCTGTCCGGCGCGGCGCAGGCGGGAATCGTCGTCACCTACGGCGCGGGCGTCACGTGGCCGACCGCGCCGGACGTGCAGACGGCCCATCCTTCCCAGTACATCGGTTACAATCATCCCTACTACGGCGGGTACTTCACCCAATCCTTCAAGGTTGCCACCACGCTGGTCGTGGAAAAACTGTACGTAATGGCCGCACGCGAGCAAGCCAGCACGTCGCTGATGTGGATGAAGTTCTACGAGGTGGACAACGTCCACAGCGTCTCGCTGGGGACGCTGGTGGGTACCGTCGCCGCGACGGCCAACGAGCTCAGCCCCAGCACCAGCTCGGTGATCACGGAGTTTGCCCTTTCCGGGGCCAACCAGATTACCCTGCCGGCCCGGGCCGGCGACGCCGGGTACGCCATCCTGTGCTATGCAGACGATTCCTCGGCCCGCTGGGAAGCCGGCAAGGCGGGCAACGTCTATGCCGACGGATACTGGGGCGGGTCCTATGCCGGAACGTCCGACATGATCATGGCCCTGGTCGGTTCGCCTATCCCCGAGCCGGCGACGATGAGCCTGCTGGTCATCGGCGGCGTGGCGGCGCTGATTCGCAGAAAGAGGCAGTAATCGGTAACCCGTAAGCAGTAATCGGTAAAAATGAACAACCGCGGGCGGCCGGCTTGAACAGAGCGGCCGCCCGTTGTCTTCTATGGAGTGCGGCAGCCATAGCTGCCGCTTTAGGAGTTGTTCGACACCGAGAAACTCTCAAAGCGGCAGCTAAGGCTGCCGCACTCCATAATTCGCCCTGCGACGCCTCCCCGGGTGCCACGCCCGTGCTATGGTGTCACTCACCACTCACCACTCACAGCTGCTTCTTCCGCCAGGCGGCAGGGCTTTGGCCGGTGGCGGCTCGCACGCATCGGATAAATTGATCGACCGTACCGTACCCGCAGGCGGCGGCGATGTCCTTGATTTTTCGCATGGTCGTCGCCAGCAGCGACATCGCCTCCCGAAGCCGCCATTGGCGCAACTGCTCGCCCGGCGAGCGCCCCAGATGCTTGCGAAACGCCCAGTTCAATGCGAAGGCGGAAATCCCGATGGTTCGGGCCATTCGGCCGACAGTGAGATTGTCGTCGCGGAAGTCCCGACGAATCATGTGCATCGCCTTGGCGACACCCGTGTGAGGCACGGCCACAACGTCGCTGCTTTGGCGGGGCACCACGCCCTGGGGAGCGACCCACAGCGCCTCGGCGGGCGGCTCGTCGCCCTGGAAGAGGCGGTCCATCATCTCGATCGCCTGGCGTCCCTGCTCGGGCCAGTTCATGTCCACGCTGGTCAGCGGCACCAGAGCCCCTTCGCAGACCGGCGCGATGTTGTAGCAGGAGGCGATCGCCACTTCGTCGGGCACGAGTACTCCTGTCTCGCGCAAGCCCGTCAAGGCCTCCAGGCCTGTCCAGTCGCTCTCGACCATGAGGCCCAGCGGTTTGGGCAGGGCGGCTACCTGTCTGACCAGCCACCGGCGAAACGTGACGCTGTACGATGAGCCCAGCCCCTTCGCCGCCTGCCGCGGCCAGTCCAGGGTATGCACCGTGCAGCCGCCCTCCTGGGCGGCTTGGCGGAATCCCTCCAATTGGCGGTTGAGCATCCACAGATCGCCCAGCCAGCAGTAGGCTAGATGTCGAAAGGCCAGGTCAACGAAATGACGGGCGGCCAATCGGCCAGCCGCGTAATGGTCCAGCAGCACGCTGCCAGCGCCGTAGCGGCGTCCTTCAAGGTCGTGCAGCCAGACCATCGGCACACGTCCGCGCGGCCACCTTCTCATGTCCTGGGTGCTGACGTTGGCTCCGACGATCACGGCATCGGCCTGCCACTGCCGCACCATGCCCGCTAACGGGCCATCCTTCTTTGAGAAGATCATCGCCCAGCCCCTCTGGCGCGCAGAATCGGTCAGTGCCATCGCGACCGGATCGTACGGCCCCAGGCCCAGAACCAGAATGCGGCGCGAAAGTGCTGGAATGGCAGCCATGGGTGCAAGTGTATATCAAAAAGTGGATTAAACAAGTATATAATCACTATTTGCAAATACCAAAACTCGTGTAATATTGGGGGTCATGGAAAGGCGATTGTCGCCTTTCAAATCCAAGGCGGTTTCTGGCACGGACGGATGGTTCGCAAGAGTAAGTCAGGGACAAACAAAGGAGCGGTTATGAAACGTACAGCATTGACAATTCTGGCAATGGCGGCCGTATTGGCGTTGGCCCCTGTGGTGCAGGCGGCGACCGTCACGCAGGCGTTATGGAAGATGGGCGAGGATGACCCGGCAGCAGCGGCAGGCAATGCCGTCAACGCAACCGGCGTTGACAGTTCAGGCAGCAACGATCTCGCTCTCTTGGGCTCAGGCGCCACGTACACTGCTCCCGGCGCCGACACGGGCAGTCCCTTGGCTGTCAACTTCGATGGCGCCGGTCATTATGAGGGGACCGTTGCAGGATGGGCAGGCGACCGCGGAGTTGAGTTGTGGCTGCGAATAAGCGAGCCCAATGACCGGCACGACCCGTTGAGCGTTGGGAACTTGATATTCTATACATTTGGAGGCGGCTCCAATCAGATTTACAATGACTTTGCAGGCACCGGCGGAGTAGGAGATCCATTCACGTATACGAGCAGTGAGTGGTTCCATCTTGCTCTTGTCACAGTCGGCCTGGAGACGACCTTCTATGCCAATGGCGTTGCCCAGGGCAGTTCACGAGAAGTCACGTTCGACAGCGATCTGTTCGTCGTCGGCGACACCAACCGCGGCGGAGGCCCTTGGCTTGGCGATATCGACAATGTCCGAGTCTTCAACGTGACCGACGGCGACTTCGATCCAATGAGGGACTTAACGCTTTCGATGGATATCCCCGAGCCGGCGACGATGAGCCTGCTGGCCCTGGGCGGTCTGGCCGCGCTGATCCGGAGGAAGAGGCAGTAATCAGTAGCCAGTAATCAGTAATCGGTAGAAATGGTTTCAACGGGCGGCCGGCTTGAACAGAGTGGCTGCCCGTTCTCTTCTATGGAGTGCGGCAGCCATAGCTGCCGCTTTAGGAGTTGTTCGACACCGAGAAACTCAAAAAGCGGCAGCTACGGCTGCCGCACTCCATAACTCCGCCCTCCATGCTTTGAATGGCCTTTTCGCCAGGCGCGCGGGGTCAGGCCGGTGGCCACCCGCATGCAGCGGATGAACTGGTCTACGGTTCCGAACCCGCAGCCCGCGGCGATATCCTTGACCGCCCGATTCGTCGTCGCCAGCAAGACCGAGGCCTGCTTCAGCCGCCACTGACGCAGATAGTCGCCCGGCGTGCGCCCCAGGTGCCTGCGGAACGCCCAGTTCAAGGCGAAGGTGGAAACCCCGATGGCCCCGGCCAGCCGACCCACCGACAGATCCGGATCGTGAAAGTCCCGGCGGATCATGTTCATGGCCGCGGCTACGCCCTTATGCGGGACGGCGACCATGTCGCTGCTCTGGCGGACCACCACGCCCTTGGGTTGGATATAAAGCGGTTCTTCGGGCAGCGGGGCGCCGTGGATCAGGCGGTCGAGCATCGCGGCGGCCTGGTAGCCCTGCTCGTGATAGTCCATGTCCACGCTGGACAGCGGCACGATCGCGCCCTCGCACAGCGGCGCCAGGTTGTAGCACGAGACGATCGCCACATCCTCCGGGATCCGAATGCCTGCCTCGCTAAACGCCGCCTCGGCCTCCAGCGCCGTCCAGTCGCTCTCGACCATCAGCCCCAGCGGCTTGGGCAGTGGTCGGACCTGCTCGGCCAGCCAGCGGCGTATCGCGGCGCTGTACGATCGCCCCACTCCCTTTGCCGCTCGCCAGGACCAGTCCAGCACATGCACCGTGCCTGCGGCCGCCTCGGCGGCGGCGCGGAAGCCTTCCAACTGGTCATTCAGCGGCCACCAGTTGCCCAGCCAGCAATACGCCAGGTTGCGCAAGCCCAGATCGACAAGGTGCTGCCCGCCCATCTCTCCGGCGGCGCGGAAGCCCAGCACAACGTCGGCGGCGCCGTACTGCAGGCCGCCCCGGTCGTGCGTCAGAACCATGGGCACTTGCCCGCGAGGCCATCTTCGATAGTCCCCGGCGCGGGGCGTCCCCCCGACGATGACGGCGTCGGCCCCCCAGCTCTTCACCATACTGGCAATCGACGCATTGCCCCTCTGGGCGAACAGGATCGAGTTCGACCAGCCGGCCTGTCGGGCGTAATTGGCGATTCCGACGGCGAGAGGGTGAAACAGGTCCGTGTCGAGTATCAGAACTCGCGGCGATAGGATGATATTGGACATATCCAGCCTCGTTGTCGCTAGGTGTCGCGGACGTCTTGTCTGTCGCGGGCGAAAAAGCCGCTATACCATAACATCGATTATCAAATGTAACATCACTATTTACTAATACCGCCGTTCCGGTATAATGCGAGGCATCTGAAATGGCCATTGGTAGGTCCAGTTCTCAAAGAAAGGAACGAGAGATGAAGCACACAGTATTGACAATTCTGGCATTAGCGGCGGTGTTGGCGTTGGCGGGCGCGGCCACGGCGGACAGCTACACCGCCATCAACTCCGGCGACTGGTCGACCGCGGGGACCTGGAATACCACTCCGCCGGCCGGCGGGCCTGGCGCGGCAGACCATGCCAATCTGGACGTGGGCGTGACGTATGACGCCGGCGCGTCCGGGGCACTCGGATCGATGGGTATCGGGGTCGGCGGTTCGCTCGCCGTCGCCGATGGACAGGTTTTCAACGTCGGCGGCGATGGGAACAACACGATCGAGGTCCATAACTCAAACGCCTTCAGCATCGGCGCCACCTCGCAGATCAACTACACCGGCGGCCAGTTTCACTTCCGCGACGGCGCCGTGAACACCATCGACTTCGCCAATACCGCCACGGATGGCAAGATGTCGGTGTCGACTGATCTGGTCCTGAACATCGGCGATGACGGGTCGGCCACAACGCTGAATATCGGCGCCGCCTCCAGCGGCACTCATTTCGGCAGCCATGGCGGCGGGGCGGCGAGCATGCTGAACATCGATTCGGCGACGATCGGCTTTGGCAACTGGGATTCGGGCAATAGAGTCAGCCTGACAAACGGCGCAGTCGTCAACATCGACGGGTACGTAGCCGTCTACACCCCCGACGCCATCACCCTGGACAATACCTCGCAGCTCACTGTGGGCGGCAGCTTGTACGTGCGCACGGCCACGCTGGATGTCGCCGGAGCCTCCATCACAGTCGCTGGGAACGTCTTCAGCGATTCGGGCAACTACCAACTCAATGTGATTCAGAATGCCGGCCAGACGACCGGCATGACGCTCAACGGCGACCTCTCCCTGAATACCGGAGATATCTTGAACCTGGTGTTCGACGGCACCGAGCTGGCCGGTCCGGACTGGGCCTTTCGCTGGCTGGGCGATCACGTCAGCGATCTGCAGAACCTCCAGACGGCCGGAAAGCTGACCTGGAGCGGCGCGCCGCTCGACGTGGGCTTCCTCTATAACGTCGCGGACAACTACACGTACGTCGGGTATATCTCGAACATCCCCGAGCCGGCGACGATGAGCCTGCTGGCCCTGGGCGGTCTGGCCGCGCTGATCCGGAGGAAGAGGCAGTAATCGGTAGCCACTAATCAGTAATCGGTAGAAATGGTTTCAACGGGCGGCCGGCTTGAACAGAGCGGCTGCCCGTTGTCTTCTATGGAGTGCGGCAGCCATAGCTGCCGCTTTAGGAGTTGTTCG
>JBDKTA010000003.1 GCA_039680605.1 Planctomycetaceae bacterium
CAAGGCATCTTGCGTCAATCCCCCCGTGGGTGAACCACCAACTGGAGAGCCGGATGCGGGAGACCCGCCCGTCCGGTTCGGAGGGAGGGGGAACCGGTTAACAACCGGATCTCCCTACCCCTATACAAAAACTGGGAACTGGTTCCCGGTTCCCTGCTCCCGGTTCCCTCTTACTTGGCGATCATTCCGAATCGCTTCCAGCTTTCGGCCACGTCGACGACCGTGCCGCTGGTGAGGGACTTGTCGATGGCCAGGCAGGTGACGGCGGCCTTGAGGGCCTCTTCCATCGAGACGACCGGCGCCGCGCCTTCAAGCATGGTGGCGGCGAGCTCGGCGGCGAGGATCGCGTCGCCGCCGGCGTGTTCGCCGGCATTGTCGAAGGGGATGGTCTCGACAGGCGCGCCCCAGGCGATGCGGCCGAGCTGCAGCGTGCCGGCCGTCGAGTCGGCGCGAATGGCGCCTTCGGTGCCGCAGATGTACATCCGCCGCTCGGGCAGGCCCGAGTGCAGGTTCGTATGGAACGTCGCCCGCACGCGGTTGGCGTATTCGATGATCGCGACCTGGTTGTCGACGATGTCCTTATCGGTGCCGAAGCAGTCGGCCGGCGGCTTGGCGTAGCCCATGACTTCCCACCAGTCGCCGTAGGGCTGCTTGCCGTCGGGCGCTGGGCCGATCCGCTGCACGTGCCAGGCGTTCTTGGGCACGAAGTAGTCGCACCCGCCGAACGACGCCACGCGCGACGCCAGGGCACCGACATACCAGTTGACCAGGTCCACGTCGTGCGAGCATTTCTCCAGCAGGTGCGTTCCGGCGTTGCGGCTGTGGCGGCGCCAGTCGGCGTGGATCCACCCACCATGCCCGAAGGGCAGCGTCTCGTTGAACTCCAGGCTGATCAGCTCACCGATGGCCCCGCCGTGGATGAGCTGGCGGATCTTGCGATACAGCGGCGAGTAGCGCAGCGTGTAGCCGATGACGAAGGTCTTGTCGGCAGCCAGCCACGCGTCGCGCATCGCCTGGCAGTCGTCGAGCGTGATAGCCAGGGGCTTCTCGCAGAAGACGTGCTTGTGCGCCTGGAAGGCCGCGATCACGTGCTGGGGGTGGAAGCAGTTCCACGACCCGACCATGACCCAATCGACCGCCGCGTCGGCGACGAGGTCGTGATAGTCCGCGTAGACGCGGGCGTTCTTTGCGAAGGTCTCCCGCGCGCGATCGACCGCTTTGCCGGAGGGGTCGCAGACGGCTGTGACCTCCAGCCCGCTGCGCCCGCCCAGTAGAGCGCCCATGACGTGCCGCATGCGTTCGCCGCAACCGATGATGCCGATGCCGATGGTGCTCATGATGCCTCTATAAGAAGAAAAACCGTTCGGGGCAACAACCGACGACGAGGACGAGGACGAAAAATCCATCCATCCAATCATCCACCCATCCACCCATCCATCCGTTCTTCGTCACCGGGGATGCATGGGCGAGACGCCTGTGCCACTCACGGGCGAGACGCCTGTGCTACTGGTGGGGGTCGGTTCCCCAGTCGAGCTTGTCGGTCAGGGTGCTGAAGAACGTCCGCTGCGGGTGGGTGACGATCCGTGCCGACACGTTGCTGCGGCGGATCTCCACGCGGCTGCCGGTGCAGAGCGGGCTGTTGATCTGCCCGTCGACGCTGACGGTCGTTCCCTGATTGACCGCCGTGGCGGTGATGCGGATCGGCTCGGTGCTGGCCACCACGATCGGGCGCATCGACAGCGTGTGCGGCGCCACCGGCGTGATGGCGATGGCGTCGATGGTCGGCTCGAGGATCGGCCCGCCGGCTGACATGTTGTAGCCCGTCGAGCCCGTCGGCGTCGAGACGACCAGGCCGTCGCCATAGTATCGCACCACGTGTACGTCGCCCTGCGTGACGGTCAGCTCGATCATGCGGAAGGGGTGACCGCCCGAGACCGCGACGTCATTGGTCGCCAGCGACGTGAAAAGCGGCAGCGAGTCCCGGCAGGTCCCGTACACGCTGACGTCGAGCATCATGCGCTGCGAGATGGGCACCTGCCCCGACAGCGTCGCCTCCAGGTGCCGGCGAAGATCGTCGACGCTGAACTCGGCGAGGAATCCCAGCTTGCCGAAGTTGACGCCCAGCAGCGGCAGACCGCGCGGCGCCAGAGCGCGGGCGGCCGCCAGCAGCGTGCCGTCGCCGCCGAAGATCACGCACAGACCGGCCTGGGGCAGATCGTCAGGCACCACGTCGCCGGAGTTCAGTTCGGCGACGATCTCGACGCGCTGCTTCAGCCAGGGACGCAGGGCATCGACCTTTTCTTTCAGGCCCGGTTTGAACGGGTTCATGAACGCGATGATCTGCGGAAGGCTCATGAGGTCATCCTATCGCGGCGGGTCGCACAGGTACAGCCTCTGCCCCGGCGTTATCGTCAGGCCGGCTCCGACGCGCTGGGCCAGGGCCTCGGGACTGTCGGCGTACAGCGGCGAGATCTCGATCGCCGCGGCGACCTGTCCGTCGGCGTCGCGCGGGACGCTCACGCCGGCGGCCTCGAGCCACGCCGCCGCCCGCCGCACCTGGTCGTGCAGGCTGGTGGCGGGCGAGTCCAGGCCGGCGGCGTTCTTGATGGGGCTGAACTCCTCGCTACGGTCGGTTTCGAGAATCACCGTCTGGCGCGCCAGGGGCAGGGCGTCGAAAATGAACATCTCGAGCTTGACGGCGTTGGGGCGCTCGGGCTCGACGCGGCGGCCGCTCTCGTCCAGAAAGGGCACCTTCTTGTCCGCGCGGTGGAAGGGCAGCATCGTTCGCCCGCCGGCGGTCAGCCGCTCGACGAACGTGCGCGAGAAGGCGTGGATGGCGATGCTGCCGGCCCCGTAGAGCAGGCGCCCGTCGGGCGTGGTGGCGCGGGCCAGTTCGTCGGGCATGTCGGAATACTCGATCACGCTGACCTTGCCGTCGACGAGGCAGAAGTTGCCCACCTTCTCCATCGGATCGCGCTTGGGCAGGCTCTTGGCGCTGGCCTCGGCGCCGCGCAGGTGGTGCAGGCCCAGCAGCAGCGGGTCGATCACGCGCACCAGCGGATTGTCCACCTGGAAGTAACTGATCAACTCGATCCCGCGCCGCGCCATGTCGTCCAGCGCGCCGCTTTGGCGCAAGGCCGTCATCGCCCCGCCGTGACCGTTGGGGCTGGTCGCCAGGGCGTCGCGCTGCTCCAGCAGCAGCTTGCCCGCCGCCGGACCGCCGGGGCAGCCCAGGCTGATAGCGGGCATCGTGCCCTGAACCAGAAAGAACACATCGGCGCCATCGAGGCCGAAATGGTTCTGCTGGCGGAAGAACGCCCGAGTCGGCGCGTCGTTGAGCGGCGAGGTCATGATGTACCAGGGAATCGCCTTGCCGCTGCGCCGCGAGGCGGCCAGGATCTGCTCGGCGAACACCTGGAACAGCGGCTTGTTGGCCACGGGCGTGGCAGGCAGGCAGCCCTTGGGTCCGTCGAAGCCCAGGCGGGTTCCCTGCCCGCCGGCGACGACGAAGGCCGCCACCTTGCCCGCGTTGATGAGTTCCTGCCCGCGTTGGCGAGCAGTTTCGAGTTCGCCGGCGGTTTTGTCGTCGCGCGGCGAAACGACCGTGGCGGGCTCGATCTTGCCCGCGACCTCGGCGGCGGGGCGCACCCGCACGTACTGGGCGATCAGGCGGTCGAGTTCGTCCAGGTCGATCTGCTCGATCTGGCGCAGCAATGCCGATTGGCTTTCGGGCGGCAGATCCTTATAGAACTGCAGCACGTGCGACTGCCCATGCTGGGCCAGGGCGGCGGCGATGGCGTTGACGTCAGGCATTTGAGGCGCTACTCCATCAGGCGTTCACGGGCACTGCAAAGGTATGGCCGCCGCAGGGCGATGTCAATGCCCTCGTCATGCATGGAAGGTATTGACGGTATTGATTCCAGACGTTAGCGGCGGGGCTTGCCCCGCGCGGTTTTTCGGGCGAGGGTAACTCGCCGACGAGAAGTTGCTGTGATGAAACGCAACCTGTCCAGCGTGCGGCGGAAGAAATTTTTCGTGGAGTCACAGAATATCTGAATCGGACAGCCGCCGATTGGTGAGACGCCCGGAAAGCTAACATGCATATTTAACGTTGTAACAAATGATTATGATGAAGTTTCGTCTGGCTGGGTTTTCCGGTTTTGACCACGCGGTACGGAACTGCCCGACGGAAAAAATATCGCGCCGTTGTTGACCTGTCGATGGTGGCGGGAGTATATTTAACATGGCAAAGGTGGCCGAGGTCAGCTATCTGCCCTTATATGTCGTATTTTTTCTGCCTTGTCCCACCTTTTCCACCGAACGATGTACCGGCTAAAGGAGCCGGGTCGGCGTGTATGCAGACGGCACGGGCCACTGTATGCAGGTCGGCCGATCCTATTCTCCCTTTGCGGCCATCGGTGGGCCAAAAAGTTGACATATGCGTAGCGATTAGTCGGATGCTCGGCCGTGGGGCCGGGCGTATGGCGAACAAACCAGGCCGCCTTGGCGGCCTAGTCGGTGCGGCTTCTGGCGAGAGATTGTCCTTATAAATACGTCATCGGCCAGAATCTCATCGGCGCATTATTGGAGCAGTACCATGAAACGAAATGCGTTTACACTGGTTGAGCTGTTGGTGGTCATCGCGATCATCGCCGTGTTGGTGGCGATCCTGGTGCCCGTGATCGGCAACGCGTTGGCCGAGGCCCGCAAGACGGCCTGCCTGACCAACCTCAAGACCATCGGCGGAGCGTTCAGAGAGTATGCAACCAAGAACGGTGGACAGTTTGCCCGTGCCGCTGCCACTGGCGATTGCGGTGCGACGACCTACACGCAGGCCGCGACTGTCGATACGGTCTCGGTCACTCCGATGAACCAGGTCTGGAAGTTGATCGGCGCCGGCCTTGTCCCGGAAACCGCCTTCAAGTGCGGCGGCGACGGCAACTCGACAACCGGTTGGATTCAGCGGGTCGTTGCGCTGTCGACGGCCCCCTATGGTTGGGCCGACAAACGCAACTTCTCGTACGGCATTCAGTGCCCGTTTGACTCTGACGGCGCCGATACGAACAATGCCAACCCGGCTATCACCTATGATAGCGACACCGCGACGCCGACGGCTCTGAAGCCCACTGGCGTGCTGATGGCCGACATGCTCACCCGTTCGGCGACCGCCGTGGTGACCAGTGCGGCTGGATACCAGAACCACGGCAGTGGTCTGGCGTACCTGACGCAGGCCGGCAACGTGGTCTTCCACCAGCCCGCCACGCCGGATTCGGTGATCAACGGCGACGAGATCTATGCCACCGCGGCAGCGACTCCCATTGTCGTGACCTCCGCGACCGTCACGCCGCCCGTCAGCAAAACCGACTGGGTGATTCTGGGCAACTGATGCAGTGACATGCTGTAGTATCTGCTGATCAAAGGGCTGGGCGTACCACCGGGTCGCCCAGCCCTTTCCTGCATGCACCGCAGAGACCGCAGAGAAGCAAACAGCTCAAAACAGGGAATCTGCGGTCGCGGTGGCGCCGAGGCGGCGACAACCAATACGTCCACGCATGTTATCCGATGTATCTCTGCGGTCTCCGCGATCTCCGCGGTGAAGCGTCATGAACCCAAAGAAAAAACATGGTTGTGAGGGCGGCTGCGTGCGATAATATGTTCAGGTAAAGCAAGCCTCCCACCCCCGAGCCCCCGCAAGGAGAGGTACCCATGGCAAAACGCGCATTCACTCTTGTCGAACTGCTTGTGGTGATCGCCATCATTCTCGTGCTGGTGTCGATCCTGGTGCCCGTCATCGGCAGCAAGATCGCCCAGGCGCGCCTTACCGCGTGCATGACCAATATGTCGACCATCGCCAAAGCCATCGGCAGTTGGCAGGCCACCAGCAGCAAATCCCAGAATGGAAAGCTGGCCTTTCCGCTGGTGTTCACCGAGGGCAACCCCAACACCACCGCCACAGGCACCTCCAATGACATCGAAACGCTCGACAGCGCCAAGCCCAACGCCATGCAGAACGTCTACCGACTCATCGCCGAGGAGTACGTGCCCGACATCGCCTTCCATTGCCCCTCCGACACCAACGGATGGGCCCCGCGCACCAGTTCCGACAAGTACGGATGGGTCAGCGCCGGCAACTTCTCGTACGGCATCCAGTGGCCTTACGCCTCCCAGGTGGCCGACACCGCGCCGCTGAACAAGGCGCCCATCGCCACCAATCTCGCGCCGGGCATGGTCATCATGGCCGACCGCAACCCGTTGACTGCCGCCGGCGTTGACAACGTCGACAATCGCAATCACAAGGACGGCGTCGTGGTGATGACGGCCGACCGAAACGTCGACTTCAAGAAACATCCCAGCACCGCCAGCCCCTACACGATCGGGTTCAAGAGCGATAACATTTATAAGAACGCCGCCGGGACCGCCGGCGGCATTCCCCAGAACGCCACCGACACGAGCATTACGCCCTGTCCGGCACGGTAGCTTATGGAACTGAACATCACCCTGGAGCAGCCCGAAAAACGCGCGGCGCTGTTTGGCCAGGCCGACCGGCACCTGAAGATGATCCGTGACGCCCTGGCCGTGCAGATCTTCGCCCGGGGCGGGCAAGTCACCATCACCGGGCGCAACCGCAACGTGTCCCGAGCGGCGGCCGTCATCGACGACCTTCAGCGCGCCCTGCGCGAGAACCGCCGCATCACCCCCGAGACCGTCGCCGACGTGCTGGTCAAGCTCGCCGGAAGCGTCGAGGAGATGTCCGGAAGCCTCGACGTCTGCGGCGAAAGCCAGATCATCAGCCCCAAGACCCCCGGGCAGCGGCGATACATCGACGCCATGCAGGCCTGCGACCTGGTCTTCTGCACCGGTCCTGCCGGAACGGGCAAGACCTACCTGGCCGTGGCGTACGCGGTGCATCTGCTCAAGCACGAAAAGGCCAAGCGCCTGATATTGGCCCGCCCGGCCGTCGAGGCCGGAGAGAAACTGGGCTTCCTGCCCGGCGACATGCAGGCCAAGGTCAACCCGTACCTGCGCCCGCTGTTCGACGCCCTGCACGACATGATGGCCTACGAGCAGATCCGCCGCTTCATGGCCAACGACATGATCGAGGTGATCCCGCTGGCTTTCATGCGCGGACGCACGCTCAACGACTCGGTGATCATTCTCGACGAGGCCCAGAACACCACCACCTCGCAGATGCTGATGTTCCTGACGCGAATGGGCAACGGGTCCAAGATGGTCGTCACCGGCGACGACAGCCAGATCGACCTGCCCCCCGAGGCCGGCAGCGGCCTGCTCGACGCCAAGCGCCGCCTCTCAGGCATCAAGGGCCTGGCATTTGTGGAACTGGACCGCGAGGACATCGTCCGCCACAAGCTGGTTCAGAACATCGTCGACGCCTATGGGCGAACCGAAACCCGCTGATCCCGTGGCACAGGCTTTCCAGCCTGTGTCCACATACTTCACCGCAGAGATCGCAGAGACCGCTGAGCAAGAATGGAATAATGGAATAATGGAATACTGGAAGAAACGCTGAATCTGCGCAACCCATCATTCCAGCATTCCATTCTTCCACCCTGCCCGTTGTTTCGGTGTCAATGATCGACCTGGAGAGGCCGGGCCACGTATTAAGTCGTTGCCAACGACCCCGCCGGCGTAGAGAATCAAGACGATGTGGCCGTTTAAGAAAAAACTGAAGTCGCGCCGCCTGGACGTTCGCCGCCGCACAGTGGCGATGGTGGCCAATCCGTGGCTGCACTTTCGCGAGGCCGGCGGCCCGCGCGGGCTGATGCTGGCGGCGATGTTTTTCGCCGGCGTGCTGCTGCTGGACATCCGCCCGCTGGACCCGCTGCGATACCTCGAAGGGCAGTACGTGCCCGCCGACATTCACTCGCGCGTGGATTTTCAGACCCATCCCGAGCACCTCCTGCGAGAGGGCATCAGCAACGCCAACCAGTCCGCCCCGGCGACCTTCGCCTTCAATGAGCAATTGGCCGGCGACATCCTCAATGACCTGTCAGCCCTTCCAGAGGCCCTCGAGGCGGTTTCGCCGATGTTCTCGCCGCCAACCTCGGCCCCGGCGTCGGGCGTGGCCCCCACCACGCGACAGGGGCAGGCGTTGGTGCTGCTCAAGAAGTTCGGCATGGACGGCGGCAGGAGCCTCTCGGCGTGGGGGCCGTATCTGACCGCGGCAGGCAGGGAGCAGTACCAGCGCGAGATGGACCAGCTCAAGGATCGCCTGCGGCGTTCGGCGATCATCAACAGCGAGGAGATCGCCGAGCAGCAAAAGCGCGCCGTCACGGACGTCTGGCTGGTGTATCCCGGCGGGCGCGAGCTTAAAGACCTCCAGGCCCTGGTCCGCGGCGACCGCTCCTCAGAAGTCGGCGAGGAGACCGAGAATTTGGCGTCGGTCTTCGACCCGCCCATCCGCGCCGACATCAAGACGTATCTGCTGGGCATGCTGGTGGGCAGCCGCCCGCCGCTGTATTCCAAGGACACCGCCGCCAGCATCAAGGACATCGACGAACGCGTCGCCCGGCTCAAGAGCCAGCCGCCGGTAGAAAAGTACGTCGCCGGGCAGGTGCTCGTTCGCGCCAGCCGCCGCGACGGCGATCTGCGACCCAAGGCCCTGACGCAGGACGACCTGCAACTGCTGGCCCGCGAGCAGGAGGCCTTCCTGCAGCAGGAAAGCGGGCAAGACTCCTGGGCCCCCTGGCGCCGCGTCATGGCCCGCGCGGGCATCCTGCTGCTGCTGATGGCCGTCCTCTGCCGATACGTCTGGCGATACCAGAGGCAGATCATCGCCTCGTTCTGGCACGGGCTGACCGTGGCGGTGGTCATGCTGGGCATGCTGGCTGTCAGCAAGGTCATGGTGCAGGGCCTGGGCTGGAACCCGCACGCCGCCGTGCTGCCGGTCATCATGACCACCACCGTCCTGACCATCGCCTACAACCACCGCTTCTCCATCGCCATGGGCACCGTCCTGGCGATGATGACCGTCCTGCAGTTGCGCGGCGATATGAGCCTGCTGCTGGTGCTGCTGGCGGGCATGGCTGGAAGCATCGTCTTCCTCAACGAGGTGCGCCGGCGCAGCAAGCTGATCGAGGTCTCGGCCGTCGCGGCGCTGGTGGTGCTGCTGGCGACGGCGGCGCTGGGGATCGCCGCGGACGTGCCGCTGCCGTTCATCGCTCTCAACGCCGCCTGGGCGGCGGGCTTTGCCTTGCTGGCGGGGTTCCTCATCCAGGGCGTCCTGCCGCTGATCGAGCGGATGTTCAACGTGGCGACCAGCATGACGCTGCTGGAGTGGTGCGACGCCTCCAAGCCCCTGCTCAAACGCCTGGCGATGGAAGCCCCCGGAACCTACAACCACTCGCTGCAACTGGGGGCCATCTGCGAATCGGCCGCCGAGGCCATCGGCGCCCGCGGGCTGATGGCGCGGGTGGGGGCGTACTATCACGACATCGGCAAGATCAACAAGCCCCACTATTTCAGCGAGAACACCGGCGGCGACTCCACCCACGACGGGCTCTCGCCGACGATGAGCATGCTGGTCATTATCGCCCACGTCAAAGACGGGCTGGAGATGGCGTACCAGTACGCCTTGCCCAAGGTCCTCCACCAGTTCATCGCCACGCACCACGGCACGACGCTGGTGCAGTATTTCTACCACGAGGCCACCCGCCAGAAGAACGGCGACCGCGTGCCCGACGAGCAGGAATTCCGCTACGGCGGCCCCAAGCCCGCCTCGAAGGAAGCGGGAATCCTGATGCTCGCCGACGCGGCAGAATCGTCCGTGCGGTCGCTGGCCAATCCCACGCCCGGGCAGATCGAGGACCAGGTCCGCACCATGGTCTCGCGTCGCCTGATGGACGGGCAGCTCGACGAGTGCGAGATGACCCTGCAGGAAGTCCATCGCGTCGAAACCTCGCTCATCAAGAGCATCTGCGGCATCTATCACAGCCGCATCGCCTACCCCGTCCTGCCCGGCCAGAAGCCCGCCGGCTCGGAACAGCTCATCTGCGACGACCCGTCGCCCGCCGCACCGCCGCTGGCCAACGGATGATCACCTATACCACAATTCCACTTCCTTGCACTTTGTTGTACTTTTCACAGCAGTTTCGCGGAACGCGGCGACGATGGGCAACAACGAATTTCAAAAAATTTCAAAAATGACATTGCCTCTTCCTTGTCTTTTCTTGTCTGTTTTGGCACAAACAACGAAGCGTAGTATTTCATAAATATTTGAAAATAAAATACTTAAAAGGAATGGAAGAAATCTAAAGGTCCGATAACAGCCGCAAAATCAGCGATATCACATCTGAAAGTCACACGCTCGCCAGCCTGATGACGCTTAACCACAAAGCCATAACAACCACGACGCAGAGGTAAGAAGGCAACGTACCGTTGTGTCGTCAAACAACGGCCACGGCGTTTGGGCTACTACTGGATATCGTGGAGGGGGTATAAAGGGGTCAGGTACCGTTTCTGCTTGACCTTCGATGGATTCGTGGTATCGTATGGGCCATGCCTCGCAGTCCTCGCGTCAACTTGGGCGGGTACGTCTATCATGTGCTCAACCGCTCCAACGGGCGGCAGACTTTGTTCCACGGCCAAGGCGATTACGAGTTATTCCTTGACGTGCTGGCGGCCGCACATGAGCGCGTGTCCATGCGCACCATCGGCTATTGCGTCATGCCCAATCACTGGCACCTGGTGCTCTGGCCGCGCGAGGACGGCGACCTGTCGGCCTTCATGCAGTGGGTGACGCTCACGCACACCCAGCGCATGCATGCCCGCCGCGGCACGGCCGGGGCCGGGCACGTCTACCAGGGGCGGTTCAAGAGTTTTCTGATCGAGCAGACGCGGCCGCCGGCGGCGCAGCGGGCGATGGGCGTGCTCGAAGGCGGCGACGCGGTGCTGTCGGTGCTGCGATATGTCGAGCGTAACGCCGTCAAGGCCGGTCTGGCGACGCGGGCGCAGGCGTGGCCGTGGGGCAGCGCCCACGCGCGGCTGGAGGCGGGGGAGGCCCTCGTGCCGCTGACGCCGCCGCCGGGCGGCCTGCCGGATGATTGGATCGACTGGGTGAACCGCCCGCACACGGACAAGGAACTGGCGGCCCTGCAGCGGTGCATCGAACGGGGCGTCCCGTTCGGCCGCGAGGCGTGGGTCAAGCGGATGGCCGCAGAATGGGGCCTGGAAAGCACCCTCCGCCCCCGCGGTCGACCACGAAAGGCAGAAAAAGGTACCTGACCCCTTTAATCCTGACCCCTTTAATCCCCCAGTCATCTGTAGCGTAGCCGAGAACTACGGAAGTAACTTTAGCACTCCTCCAAGGTCACGGCCTGCTGGGGCGCAAAACAGATGGTCCGTCTGTCCCCGGAAGTATTATCTCCTCGATCCCCTCGAAGTCCGATTTAATACGCGAGGCTAAATCCCAACGTGTCCTGCAGCCGAACTTACTACATATCGCCGTCATCAGCCTGTCAAATTCGATCGGCGGCATCCCTGACAAGGCCGCCTCAATTCGCTGGCTAAGACTGCGTCTTTTCCGGCTAAGCCGAATCGCATTACAAACATTCGTTATCTGTTCCCACACCCCTGCCAAGCCAATCAGGCCAAGCAACGCAGCCGCCCCTCCCCAAAACCGTATAGATGTGAAGACTGTTTCCTTAAATGCCTCCGACTGAAGAGTACCGCCGTATATCAGCCATTTAGTTCCAAAGAGCAACGCAGGTATGGCAACAACAGTAACCACCATTGCGATCAACAAACCTGTGCGCACCTCACTTCCATCAGGAACGTACAAACGCATAAACTCTTTGACCGGGGAGTCGGTGAACACTGCGTGGATGATTCGTTTGGGAATCAGTTTGCAGTGAGGGCACGGAACGCCAAACAGGTCAGCGTCGTTTCCCTCCTTCAGAATCTCCTCGGCCAGCTTGTTCTGCGCGTCCGCAGCTGCCTGCACTCTCAGCCATCTTGCCTGGGACTCTTCGGAGTTGTCCCCGCCTGCCGTCAGCATCCGAGTACTACTGGCAGAGCCGTGAGCGGTAACCTCATGTTCAAACTCGTACGTGATCCCGCAGCGGTCACACGGCCTCTGAAATGTCAATACCCGGGAAGCCGTTGCCGTGATGGTTACTTTGCGTTCTGTCATGGACATAAAAGACACCTTCCCACTAACGGCTTTCCGCGGCGCGGGCCAAAGAATTGTCGCCGCCAGCATAGGATTTTCACAACCAGCCGCCCTGATAGCAAACGTTTTCCGGGCGTTCTGACCCACGGTGGAACAGGGTCCCGTTCCCACGAATTCTCTGTACTTAAATGGTAAGGCCATTTACACACGGGGAGCGAGTAGGACAGATACCTCAATTCCAACTCCAGTCGCGATTCCGACCTTTCTTGTTTCTTCTGCAATACAGTGGTTCTTTGTTTTCCCCAAAGGATTTTCTGTTGCCCAACGTCTATTTCAGGCGCGGCGCGAGGTTATCGCTTTGGGCTTCGGGCAGAGTCTCCGACGCTCGCGCGGCAGCATGTTGAGGCCGCCGGCGTCGTGGGCAGGGGCCAAACGGAGGCTCATGGGGGGCTGGCTTGGGGCCCCGGGTCCTACGGCGACGGCGGCCGGCGAAACTGATCGAGGATTTGGGCGGCGAAGAACCTCCGGTTGGTTGCGGCCGAGCGAGGCGAGGCTGCGTCGGGGAGTTTCGGGGAGCATGGGCGAGACGCCCATGCCACAGGAGCGGAGAGCATGGGCTACCCCTCAAACGCCCGTGCTGCTGGAATGCGATTCCTGCGGCGGGGTTGAAAGTGGGGGGGCGATCGCCTATAAAATCTCGTTTCTAAGAACTTGTCCTATGGGGCTTTCGTAAAATCTGCGAAGCCCGGGCTGGCATCGTCGGCCGGCCGTCCACACGATCACTGGTGGAGCGCGATAAATGGCTCATGACATTTTGAACGACTCGGTCGAGGCGCAGACTGGGCGAGCCAGTCTGCTGATTGTCGGAATCCTCGCCGGCGGAATGCTGGTGCTGATCTCCTACGCGGCGGACTGGATCTTTTCCGGTCTGGGCGGCCCCGACGGGGTCAACTTCCACAGCTCCACTCTGGCGCTGATCGGGGCGCTGCTGCTGGGCATCCCGCTGCTGATGCACGCCTTCGAAGGGCTCTTCGCCGGCGAAAGCCACATGGACGAACTGGTGGCCCTGGGCTTCATCGCCGCGATCGCCGGGATGGACTACCAGGCCGCCGGCGCGGTGGCGTTCTTTCTGCTGCTGGCCAATCTGATCGAGACGCGAACGGCCCTGGGCGCCCGCGCGAGCATCGAGAGCCTGATGCGTCTGACGCCGCGCAAGGCTCACCGCCTCGCCGACGGCAACGAAGAGCTCGTCGACCCCAAGGACCTGCGCCCCGGCGACGTGGTCCGCGTGCGACCCGGCGACAACATTCCCGCCGACGGGCAAGTCCTCTCCGGGCAAAGCACCGTCAACCAGGCCACCATCACCGGCGAATCGCTTCCGGTCGAGAAGGCCGTCGGCGACGAGGTCTTTTCCGGAACCACCAACGTCAGCGGCTCGGTCGACGTCACCGTCACCCGCGCCGGCGAGGACACCACCCTCGGCCGCGTGCGCAAACTCATCCTGCAGGCCGAGGGCAGCCGCATTCCCGTGATGCGGTTGATCGATAAATACGCCGGTTATTACACCCCCGTGATCCTGATGATGGCGATGGTGGTGTACGCGATGAGCCGCGCCGCCGGGGCGTCGGACCCGTGGGGTCGCCTGGTGACGATGCTGGTGGTGGCCTGCCCCTGCGCGCTGATCGTGGCGGTGCCCACGGCGATGGTCGCGGCGCTGTCGTGCGCCGCCCGCCTGGGCGTGTATATCAAGGATGTCAAGACCCTCGAGGTCGCCGGGGAGTTGTCGGCGTTCGTCTTCGACAAGACCGGAACGCTCACCACCGGCGAGCTGTCGGTGACGCGCCTGATGCCGGCAGAGGGCGTCGACGGGGCCGATTTGCTGTCGGCGGCGGCGTCGCTGGAGCAGCTTTCCAAGCACCCGGTGGCCCAGGCGGTGGTGGCGGTGGCCCGCAAGGCCCGCGTGCCGATGGGCGAGGCGCAGGGGTTCGTGGAGATTCCCGGCCGCGGCGTGCGGGGGCGCGTGGGCGCCGCGGCGTTGATGGTCGGCCGCCGCACCTGGCTGGAAGAGCAGGGCGTGAACATGGCGGCGATGTCGGGTGAGAAGTACGCCGAGCCCGAGGGCATCTCGACGCTCTACGTCGTGCGCGACGGGGCGGTGCTGGGCTGGATCGGCATGGAAGACTCCACCCGCAAGGAAGCCCGCGCCGCCATGGACGAGCTTCGCGATTTGTCGATCCGCGAGCTGGTGATGGTCACCGGCGACCGCTGGTCGGTCGCCCGACGCGTGGCCAAGGAAATGGGCTGCACCGAGGTCCAGGCCGAGGTGCTCCCGGCAGACAAGCTCGAACTGGTGGCCGCTCTGAAACGCCAGGGGCATCGGGTGGCGGTCGTCGGCGACGGCGTCAACGACGCCCCGGCGCTGGCGGCGGGCGATCTGTCCATCGCCATGGGCGCCGCCGGAAGCGACGTGGCGATCAAGTCGGCCAGCATCGCCCTGATGAACAACGACCTGCGCCGCCTGGGGTTCCTGGTGCGTCTGAGCCGCCGCACGCGGCGCGTGGTACACCAGAACCTGATCTTCGGGGCGATCTTCATCCTGGGGATGGAAGTGATGGCCGGCATGGGCGTGCTGACGCCGGTGATGGGGGCCGTGCTGCACATGGTCGGCGCCACGGCGGTGGTCTTCAACAGCGCCCGCCTGGTTCGCTTCGGTGAAGAGATGCACGTCGAGCCGGAACCCGACGCTGCCTCGCAGCCGCGCGTGGAAAGCGTGACGGCGTAGATTCACCGCAGAGATCGCGGAGATCGCAGAGAAGAATGAGCAAGAAACAAACAATAAAACGGGGTGGCATGGCGACACGCGTTGTTCAGCGGGCCTGCCTGCCGGCAGGCAGGTCGCCATGGGTGTACGTAGCGATTCACCGCAGAGATCGCGGAGAACGCAGAGAAGAATGAGTGAAAAACAAACAATGATTGAGCGGGGTGGGATGGCGACACGCGTTGTTCAGCGGGCCTGCCTGCCGGCAGGCAGGTCGCCATGGACGTGCGCGGCGAATCATGGCGACCCACAAGAAACAGAAACGTGTGTCGCCATGCCACCCTCAATTTCCCTTTCTATTCCCCCCTCCGCGATCTCTGCGATCTCTGCGGTGAAAGGGTTCTTCAGGAACTGAAATGACGTCGCGTGCTTGGGACAATCAGGGCTGTGAGCAAGGCCGCCACGATGCAGGCGGTCATCACGGGGATCAGGCGGTCGTCGGCCAGACCCTTGATCGCATCCGGCCAGACGACCCAGGCCGCCGCGCCCAGCAGACCGGCGCCGGACAGAGCCAGGGCGCACCAGTACGTCCATTTGTGGCCGTGTCCGAAGCGGCCCCAGAATACCCATCCGCCGACGGCGGCGAGGACGCACGCGCCGGCGGCGATGAAGGTTGCGGCACTGTAGAGCCGCGGCGTGGTCAGCAGCACCAGAGCCGCCCCGGCCAGAACGACCGAGACCAGGCGTCCCAGCCAGGCGAGGATTCCCGCCAGCGGCGGCAGGGCCCTGGAACTCGACAGCGACTCGAGCGTCCGCGTCTGGAACAGGGCCGACCCGACCGCCAGGGCGGCGGTGATGTACAGCAGCGTGTAGCCGGCCATCCGCCATATGTCGTACTTGGGCAGGGGCTGGTTCTCGAACAGCGCGTCGAGCTGGAGGTAGTACGTCAGGTTGGGCAGCAGCGGACCGGTCCATCCGAGGATGGGATAGTCGCCCGCCAGGTTCACGAAGAGGTACTGGTGTGCGGTTCCCGCCGCGGCGATCAGCAGCATGACTGCCAGGGTCATGACCGACCCCAGGCGGGTCCCGGCGGCCACCGCCACGGCGGTCAGCAGCAGGATGGCCATGAGGATCAGCGCCAGCGAGAGCAGGATCTGCGGATCGACGCCCTGTCCGAAGGGCACGAGGACCCATCCCTTGCCGATGAAGGCGATCAGTCCCATGGCGACGGTCAGGGTGGCCGCCAGGGACCAGACCAGCGTGCTGATGAACGGCGCGGCGAACATGAAGTTGCCCACCGCGGCGATGATGAACGCACAGGCGAGGGCGGTGAGGCCCAGGACGATCACCGGCCAGTCGAAGGGCGTCGACGCCGACGCGACGACCTTGTGGCGCACGAGCATCAGCATGACTATCGCGGCGATGTAGAAGGCGATGGTCAGCGCCGCGGCCAGTCCGCCGAACTTGCCCAGCACGAACATCGTTCGCGACAGGGGCTTGGTCAGGACGGTCAAAGCCGTTCCGTCATCGATCTCTCGGGCGACGGCGCCCGAGGCGCTGAAGGCGGCGATAAACAGCCCCGCCGCCAGCAGGGTGCTCAGGCCCCATTGCTCGACCATCTTCTGGTCGGTCTCGTCGTAGTTGGTTTCCAGCGTG
The DNA here is from genome assembly GCA_039680605.1 of Planctomycetaceae bacterium. Taxonomy (NCBI): domain Bacteria; kingdom Pseudomonadati; phylum Planctomycetota; class Planctomycetia; order Planctomycetales; family Planctomycetaceae; species Planctomycetaceae bacterium. The sequence goes on from JBDKTA010000003.1 coordinate 16,542, forward strand.
TAGGCGCCCATCCCCATCGGGGCCAGCAGCGCCGCGATCGTCGCCAGGATCAGCACGCCGTAGATCGGCTGGCGGATCGTCTCGACAAACGTGTTTTTGCAGATCGCCCAGAGTTTTCCCATAATCGATTCACCTTGGCACAGCAGGGTCCGGCCGGCAAGACTAGTACGGGGCGCGGATACCTAAGTTTGCCGATTCCGTGTAACTTTGTCCACCCCAATGACGTGGAGCATGCATGATAGCCAATCGACGCGGTAAAAATCTTGCCATCTGGGGGCTGGTGATCAGCATCCTGCTGGCGGCCACCAGCGTGGCGACGTGGTTGCTGACGCGGTCGGCGTCCAGCGCGGCGCTGTTGTGGATGCTGCTGCCCCTGGCGCTGACGTGGGTCATCACGATCGTCCTCTTCTACGCCCGTCAGCTCGAGCGCCTCGAGGCGCACGAACTGGCGGCGCCGTCCCGCGGGGCAACGACGGCCACCATCTTCGACGGCGCCGATGAGTCGCAGGCGCGTCCGGCGGCGGCGCGCCTGGCGCGCATCGAGCGGTGGGTGGCGCCGATCTTCACGCTGGCCATCGGGCTGAACCTGGGCATCAACGCCCTGATCTTCCTGCCCAGGCTGATGGGGGCCAAGCCCGTCGAGATCGCCAGCGAGGGCGCGGGCATGGTGCTGATGGGGATCGCCGCCTTCGGGGCGTTCCTCTTCAGCCGCTACTGCAGCGGTCTGGCGACGGTGGCCGACTGGCGCCCCCTGCGCGCCGGCGCGTCGCTGATGCTGGCGACGGTGCTGCTGATGCTCGCGTCGCTGGTGGGCATCTTCCTGTCGATGCACGAGATCGACACCGTCGACTGGGTGGTGGCCATCGTGATCGCGGCCGTCCAGTTGGTGCTCGGGGCCGAGATGCTGATCAGCCAGATCATGGACTTCTATCGCCCGCGCGTGGCGGGGCAGGAGCGGCGGTATTGTTTCGACTCGCGCCTGTGCGGGCTGCTGGCCGAGCCCCAGAAGGTCGGGCACTCGATTGCCGAGACGCTCAACTACCAGTTCGGTTTCGAGGTCAGCAAGACCTGGTTCTACCGCCTGCTGGCCAAGGCCATGATCCCGATGCTGATCTTCGGCGCCGTGGTGCTGATCGCCATGACGTCGATCGTCATCATGCCCGACGGGCAGCAGGGCGTGCTGCTGCGCTGGGGCCAGGCCGAACCCGGCCGGGCGCTGCTGGGTCCCGGGGCGCACCTCAAATGGCCCTGGCCGATGGAGACCGTCCGCCGGTTCGACATGGCCAAGGTCCACAGCATTTACCTGGGACTCAAAGGCGGCCAACCCGACACGACCGTGCCTGAAGACGTCGATCAGCAAAGCGGAAGGCGCATGCGCCTCTGGACGCAGGAGCACAAGCACTGGAACCGCGAGGAACGCAATTTCCTGCTGGCCTCGCGCAGCCAGCGGATCGAATCCGCCGCGGGCAAGGGCACCAAGGAACTTGCCCCCGTCGACATCTTCCGCCTGGTCACGCTGGTGCAATACAAGATCGACGACCCGTACAAGTACGGCTTCCGCTTCGCCGACGTGCAGAAGGTCATCGAAAACGTCGCCGAACGCGAAACCGCGCGCTACTGCGCCAGCGCCACGTTGACCAGCCCCGCCGACCTGCCCGACCAGCCCGAGGCTATCCTCACCTACGGCAAGGCCAAGGCCGCCGAACAACTGATGAAGCGCATCCAGAGCGAGTTGAGCCGCCCGAGCACCGACGTGGGCGTGCGCGTCACAGCCGTGACGTTCGTGGCGGTGCATCCGGTGTCCGACGCCGCCGAGTCGTTCGAGAAGATCGTCCAGGCCTCGCACGAGGAAGCCGCCATGCGTTTTAACGCCCAGGCCTGGGCCTACCAGGCCCTGTCGCGGGTGGCGGGCACGCCGGCCGCGGCGCTGGACCTGGCGCTGAAGATCCGCAAGCACGAGGAGCTTAGCGACATCTCCGGGCGCAGCGACGACCCCGCGCGGCGCCTGGAGCACCTGGATGGCCTGATCTTCAAAGTCAGCGACGACATCGCCGCCCAGGACAAGGAGATCGCCGCCGAGGCGCTGCTGGGCCAGGTGGAAGAATACAAGCTGACCCTGCGGGAAAACTACCGCGCGTACCTCAAGCTGCTGCAGTCCATCCGCGCGTCGCTGGAGGGTCAAGGCCCGGCCGTGAACCTGGCGCCCGAGGTGGCGGCGGCGGGTCAAGAGGCCCAGAAAGCCATGGGCGAAGTCAGCGGCGAGGTGGCTGCCAGTCTGGCCCGGGCCAAGGCGACGCGCTGGCAGGTGGAGATGAGCGAGCGAAGCCGCCTGGCGATGTTCTATAAGGAACTGCCCGCCTTCCAGGCCAGCCCGAACATGTTCATGATGGACCGCTGGCAGGACATGCTCGACCGGACCCTTCCGGGGATGCTCAAGTACGTCATCGCGGTGGATCCCAATCGGCTGGAGATCCGCCTCAACAGCGACCAGCAGAACGACGTGACCTCGCGCCTGCGCGACGCGCAGCAGGATGCCAATAAACCTTAACTGCGGACCAACCTTCGCGAACCTGCAACGGTAAGGAATAGCAAGATGCTCAAGCGAACCTCAATGATCCTCATCGGCCTGGCGATCGTGGCGTGCCTGATGCTTTGCACCATCGCCTACACCGTCGACTACACCGAGTGGGCGATGGTGATGACCTTCGGGAAACCCTCGGCCCCGGTCAACGGGCGCACCGACGCGGGGCTGAAGTTCAAGCTTCCCGTGCCCTTCCAGACCGTCACCAAGTACCCCGCCACGATGCACACCCTCGAGGCCACCACCATCGAGACGCCCACCTCCGACAACCAGAACATCGTCGTGACGACGTACTGTCTGTGGCGCATCAGCGACCCGGTCAAGTTCCTCCGCGCCATCTCCAAGGTCGAGCTGGCCCAGAACAAGCTGCGCGACTGGCTCAACAGCGACACCGACAAGGTCGTCAACCGCCACGCCCTGGGCGAGTTCGTCAACACCGACGGGCGAAAGATGCGCCTGCCCGAGATCGAAAAGGAAATCCTCGACCGACTGGCCGAAAAGGCCCAGAACGACTACGGCGTCCAGATCGTCGCGGTGGGCATCAAGTCGCTGGCTTTGCCCGAAAAAGTCACCGAGGCGGTCATCAACAAGATGAAGCAGGAACGCGAAGCCGAGGCCCAGCGGCTGCGAAACCAGGGCGAAGCCACCGCCATGGCCATTCGCGAGCGGGCCGATTCCGCCGCCAGGATGATCGGCGAGTTTGCCAGGAAGAAGGCCGACTCCATCGAGTCCGAAGGCTATCGCGCCGCCAAGGACCTGTATCCCAAGTTCAAGGAAAACGAGCAGTTCAGCATGTTCCTGCGAATGCTCAAGTCGATGGAGAAGGAACTGTCCGGACGTTCGGTCGTGCTGCTGGACGGCTCGCTGGTTCCGGGAATCAAGTTCCTGAGCAGCGGTCCGTCGCTGCCGGAGCTTCCGCCCTCGCCGGTCCTTCCTGCCAAGACCGGCGTGGACAAGAACAAACCTTAATTGCCAAGGATCCCGGCTATGCTCGGACACCATCACCATCATCATCACGACCATCACGACCACGACGGCCCGTGCCAGCACGAAGAGCCGGTCGATGTCGGGCAGCAGCACCTGGCCGACGCGCTGCGGGTGTTTTTCTTCGTGCTGTCGATCGCCATGGCCTTTGTGGTGCTCTATTTCTTTTTCAGCGGAATCACGACGATCCACCCCGAGCACCGGGGCATCAAGAAGATCTTCGGCAAGGCCATCGAACCGGTGATCTCCGAGGGTCTGTCGATCACGTGGCCTTTCCCCATCGGCGAGATCGAGAAGGTCTCGATGCGCGAGGAGAAGGTCGAGATCGACAACGCGTTCTTTATCCGCGAAGACCCCGCCGAGGTCGGCCGACCGCTTTCCCAGCGGCGCGCCCGCAAGCCGGGGCTCGACCCGGCCATCGACGGGGCATTGCTCACCGGCGACCAGACCCTCCTCCACGCCCGCCTGACGTGCAAGTACGTCGTCGCCGACCCGATCGCCGTTCGGGCGGCCCTGCCGCTGGACCTGGCCGCGCCTGAACTGAGCAAACGCCAGGCCTTCGACCCCGACATTTTGCGAAACATCGTCTGCGCCGCCACGGTCAAGGCCATGGCCACGCGAACCGGAATGGGCTTCAAGGAGGACCGCGCCGGTCTGGAAAAACAGATCGCCGAAGACGTCCAGCGCCGCATGAACGTGCTGACGGTCGACCGCGCCGAAGTCGCCCATCTCGTGGACCGGATCAAGGCCCTCACCCCCGGCCCCGAGGCCGCCAAGACCCTTGGGCAGGTGGTTGATCTGCTGATGCAGGGACGCGGCAACGAGACCGCCCCGCTCATCGAGACGCTGGTCAAGCAGTCCGGGCCCGCCGGCAAGAGCGTGGGCAGTCTGGCCGACAAACTGGCGGCCCTGTTCGACCACAAGGCGATCAAGATCACCAACGTCCTGACGTCGGAGATCTCCTGGCCGATCCGCACGCTGGACGCCTGGAACAACGCCGCCAAGGCCGAAGACGAAGCGCGCCGCACGATCATCGAAGCGCAGGCGCAGGCCCAGAAGATGCTCACCGACGCGGCCGGAGCCAGCGCCGAGAAGCTCGTCGACGTCAGCGGCATCATTCAGCGGCCTCGAAGCGCCGCCGCCAGCCAGCCCGCCCAGCCGCCGCTGATCGACCAGTACATTGAGGCCCTGGAGGCCAAGGACAGCGCCCGGGCCGAGGACCTGCTCGAGCAGATCGACCGCGTCCTGGTCAGCAGCACCACCCGCGGCGAGGCCAGCCGCATCCTCCAGCGGGCCGCCGCGGCCCGCACCGCCATCGAAACCGACGTCAAGGCCCGCGTCACGGAGTTCGAGAACAAACTGGCCGGTTACAAGCTCTCTCCGGAACTGACGCTGCAACGTCTGTGGGCTCAGACCCGCGAGAAGGTCCTGGAGGGCAGCCAGACCATGAAGTTCTACGTGCCCGCCAGCGACCGCCCGCTGGTCCTCTACGTCAACACCCCCGACGACATCCGCCGCCAGCTTGACAAGGCCGCACGCGATGCCGCCGCCGAAGCGGCCAAGAACAAAATGAATGACCCCCGGCAGACGCCCGCTCCCTAACCTTCCGCGAGCACCGCTATGGACCAAAACCGACACGTGATCGCCACCGCAGGGCTGACCAAGGTCTTTCGCGACTTCTGGTGTCGCGAGAAGGTCACCGCCGTGGCCGACCTGGATATCGAGATCTACCCCAAGGAAGTCTTCGGGCTGCTGGGGCCAAACGGCTCGGGCAAGAGCACGACCATCAAGATGGCCCTGGGGCTGATGTTCCCCACGCGCGGACGCATCGCCGTCTTCGGCCATCAGCCCACCGACGTGGGCATCAAGAAACGCATCGGATTCCTGCCCGAGGAAACCTACCTCTACCCGTTCCTCGACGCCCGCGAAACGCTCGACTACTACGGCAGGCTCTTCCACCAGCCGCGACGCCAGCGACTCCAGCGCATCAACATGCTGCTGGACATGGTGGGCCTGTCGGCCGTGGCGTACCGGCGCATCGGCGAATACTCCAAGGGCATGAAGCGCCTCATCGGCATGGCCCAGGCGCTGATCAACGACCCGGACCTGCTGATTCTCGACGAACCCACCAGCGGCCTGGACCCCAACGCCACGCGGCACTTCAAGGACCTGGTGCGCATTTTGGCCGACCGCGGCAAGACCGTGGTGCTCTCGAGCCACATGCTCGCCGACGTCGAGGACGTCTGCGATCGCGTCTGCGTGCTCTACGGCGGACGCGTGCGGGCGATGGGCCCAGTGGCCGACCTGCTGACGCGGGACACCCTCACCCAGATCACCACCGACCAGCTCGACCAGGCCACCCTCGACGCCGTCCGCGGCGTGCTCGAAAAGGCCGGACGCGAAATCAAAGACGTCGCCGCCCCGCGCGAACGGCTTGAATCGGTCTTCCTCAAGATCGTCGCCGACGCCCAGGCCGGGCACGTCAAGACCGGCGGGGCCGGCGCCGCCGGGGGCGTCGCCGAGTTCCTGCGACAGGAAGAGCCCGTCAGCGGGCGGGCGATCATCGAAGACCTCGTGGCCGCCTCGCAACCGGTCCGGGCGGTCGAAGTGTCCGCCGCGGTCCCGCCGCCGGTTCCCCAGCCGCAGCGCGACGTGCTCGATTCGCTGGTGGCCCCCGCCGCCCCCGCCGACGCGCCGACGCCGCCGCGGCAAGAGGCCCCGCCCGTCCCGGCGCCGCTCCAGGGGGATCGCGACGTCCTTAACGAACTGCTGGCCGACGCCGACAACCGTCCCGACCAGGGCAAGGCATAACCGATGGAGTCGCCTTCACTGCAATACGCCAGCCGCCCGGCGCCCACGCCCGCCTCGGTGCGGTCGTCCATATTCTTTATCTGCGCCGCGGCGCTGTTGGCGATCGGGGCGCTGGATATTCTCGCTTCCCGGGGCCTCATGGGCGCCATCGGTCTGTCGCTGCTGCACGTGACGTGGGTGCGCGTGGGCGTCTACGCGATCGAGTCGCTGGCGGCCGCGGGGGCGCTGGCGGCGGCGGTGGCTTCGCCCACGGTCCGAACGATGACCATGGCCACGCTCAAGCAGGCGCTGCGGATGAAGATGACGGCCCTGACGGCGTGCATGCTGCTGGTGTCGGTGGGGGCGATGTTTCACATTCGCGGCGACGGCACGGCTGGGGGGCGCATCTATACGTTCCTGTCGTACTCGACGTCGCTGACGGCGTTCATCACCTCGCTGATGACGTTGTTCCTGGGCGCCACCATCATGTCCCAGGACATGGACCGCAAGCTGATCTTCACGCTGGCCACCAAGCCCGTCGCACGGTGGGAATACCTGCTGGGGCGATGGATGGGCCTGATCCTGCTCAACGTCATGCTCGTTGCCCCGACGGGCCTGGCCATCTGGGGCCTGGCGCAGTACCTCCGCCAGCAGGCCCAGACCGGCTCCTATGCCGACCGCAAAGCCGTCGAGACCGAAGTCTTCGCCGCACGACGGGCGGTCAAGGCCGATCCGCTTCCGGCGGCCGCGGCCGCCGACGCCGTCATCAGGGACATGAAAGAAAAACGTCCCGACGTCTACGAGAAGGAAATCGCCGCCTACATGGGCGCTGGAACATCCGACCAGTCCGTCGATCGCGCCGACGCCGAGCGGATGCAGCGCGACAAGATCATCGCTCTGGAAGCCGACCGCCTCCAGCGCGTCGCGCCCGGAACGTTTAACGAAGTCTCCTTCAGCAGCATCAACGCCACGGGGCGGCAGATCGAGGCCGCCGCCACCGTCCGCCAGGTGCAGCCGCTGACGATCGCCCCAGCCCGCCCCGGTCAGCCCCCCGACAGCGGAAAGCTCGTGCGGTTGACCATCGCCCCGGCCGTCGTCGGGCATCTCCGCCTCGGCGCGCCGCTGAAGATCGACGCCATCGCCGGCGAGATGTATCGCGCGGGCAACGATTTTGTCGACGTGTTCGTGACCGATGAAGACGCCGTGCTGGCCGGCGCCGGCCTGTTCGCCCCCGGCAAAGAGGTCACCCTCACCCTCGTGCCGACGGTGCAGCTGCGCTACCAGATCAAGAAGATCGTCAACGACTCGCTCCAGGACGAGCAGGTCTTCGGTCAATGGATCATGGTCAACCCCAAGACCTTCGTCGGCGACGGGATGCGCCGCCCGCGGCAGTTGCCCATGTATTCCACCCAGACGCTGACCGTCTCGGCCAACGTCGTCAGCGACGAAGGCAAGGTGTTGGCCCGATTCGCCAACGCCGCTCCCCGCCCGCTGGTGATCAGCCACAGCGACCTCGAAGTGCTCTACCCCGCCGGCGGTTTCGACGGCAATTTCGTCCGCGGGCTGACGCTGATCGTCGTGCGGGCGGTGTTCATGGCCGCCCTGGCGCTGATGCTGGGCAGCTTCCTGTCCTTCCCTGTCGCGGCGCTAGCGGGGATGGCCGGGTTCCTGGTGTCCCAGGCCATGCCTTTTCTGGAGAGCTCCACCAACCTGACGTACGCCCGCGACGTGTTTGCGGTCATCGGGCACTACGTGCTGGCCGTGTTGAGCATGATGCTGCCAAACCTGCCGTCGATCTCGCCCGGCGACGCCCTCGCCGAAGGCAAGCTGATCTCGTGGGGCTTCGTCTGGCAGACGCTGGTCTCGACGGGCGCGTTCCGCTCGCTGTTGCTGGTCTGCCTGGGTTGCCTGATCCTGCGGCAGCGGGAACTGGCCCGCGTGCAGGTATGAGGATGGAGACGTAATATGCTCAAGGGGCCTCGCGCAAAACAGGTCGTCGCGCTGCTGGTCGCCGCCGCGGCGGTGGCGGCGGCTATTCCCTTCACCCGCCCGGTGAACCTGGAATACAAGAAGGACGGCCGGGTCAAGGCCCAGCTCAACCTCGAGCCTCTGTGCATCAGCGCCAATCGCGAGGACTCGCCCCAGTTGCGCAGCGTCGTGGCGTCAAACCACCCGGCGGTGGCGATGCTGTTGGCCGTGCCCGGCGGGCTGCGGGCGCCGCTGGTAAATTATCTCTGGATCCGCTCCCAGGAGCTGCACCAGGCGGGCAAGCATTACGACGCGATGCAGTTGGCCGACGTGCTGTGCAAACTTTCGCCGCAGTTTCCGGGGGTCTGGAAGTTCCAGTCCTGGCAGATGGCCTGGAACATCGCCGTCACCTGCGACAACCGCGAGGACCGCTGGCGGTGGGTGTACAACGGCATCAAGCTGCTGCGCGACCAGGGGCTGGAGATCAACCCCACCAGCATCCTGCTCTACAACCAGTTGGCCTGGACGTTCATCGAGAAAGTCCACGGCGACATGGATGAGATGCACTGGGCCTACAAGCAGGCCCTGGCCAAGATGATGCAGGACATCCTGGCCAGCCCGCCCGGGGCGTCGACCGCCGCTGCCATCGAGGCGTTCATTCCCATCGCCAACGCCCCGGTAGACTACAATCCCCGCCGCCGCGCCGACGAGGCCCACAAGTACATCCAGGCCGACCAACTCGCCTTGATCCTCCACGCCCCGGCCGATGAAAAGTCGCCGCTGATGATCTACTACCGGCCCCAGGCGGCAGACTACGCCGCGCGCCTGGCCGCCCTGGGCGTGACGATCGACCGCTCGCTGCTGCAGGCGTACAACGCCTGGTCCATGGACGACGCCGTATCCACGGCGCGCAGCGACTATCAGCCCGTGCCCGCGGATGATCGGACCAAGGCCCTGGCCGACCTGATCAACGACCCCAAGTACGCCGACGCCCGAAAGGCGCTGCTGGCCTTCGTCCGGGCGCAGATCCTCTGGAACGAACAGCGGATGGACAGCCGCTTCATGCTGGAACTCATGATCCGGTTCGACGCCCCCCTCGATTGGCGCATGGCCCCGGCCCACGCGCTGTACTGGAGCCTCTACGGCACCATGGCCAGCGGACACAAGTTCGACAGTTCCATGGACTCTCTGGCCCTGGCCCGCCAGGTGACCTACGGTCTCAAGGACCTCACCTGGTACGGTCGCATGACCTACGAGGAAGACCCCGCCAACCCGAACTGGCCGAAGATCCACCTCTCGGCTGACCACCGCTACATCGCCAAGGCGCAGCGCGAGTACGAGATGCTGATCGAGGCCTGGCTGGCCGGCGAGCGGGCCAAGGGGCTCACCCCGCAGTACAAGGACAACCTCCATCGCGACGGGCATATGAACTACCTGTCCATGGCCATCCAGATTCTCTTCGAGCGCGGGCTCGTCGACCAGGCCCAGCACTATCTCGACTGGGTGCGCACGCACTACCAGCCCTCCGAACCGGAATGGAACGGGACGCTGGAAGACCTCCTCATGGCCAAACTGGTGCAGGATAAGAACATCACTCCCCAGCGCATCATCCAGCAGTTGACCGCGGCGATCCAGTCGGCCCTGGTGTGCCTGGCCTTGGACGAGCGCGCCGGATACAACCGCTATATCGCCTACGCCGGGACGGTCTATCAGCAAGGCCTCAAGCGCCTGCCCCAACGCATCACGCGCGAGTGGGGGCCGATCAAGAACCCCGTCGCCGCCCAGCTCCGGGACCTGCTCATCGACCCCCGCGCCCAGGGGTACGAACTGCCCCTGTCGGCCAGGATCAAGCTCTACGCCGCCATGGCCGACCGCTGGCCCTCCCGCGGCGTCGACGACCCCGGTCCGGTGCTGATGGTCTACGACATCGTGCGGCCGTATCTGCTCCGCCAGTGCCAAGCCGCCGGCGAACCCTTCGACCAGGCCTTCCCGCCGCCGGAGTTCCTGGAAGCCTACCGCGCCAAACGCGGCCAATCCCTGGGCCCAAGGCCAAACTAGGCCTTTCACCGCAGAGATCGCAGAGGTCGCAGAGAGCAACACAGAAGAACATTGAGGTGGCACGTTTATGTTTTCCCCCAAGTCGCCATGATGTCCAGCACACATCCATGGCGACCTGCCTGCCGGCAGGCAGGCCCGCTGAACAACGCGTGTCGCCATGCCACCCATCCATCCATCCATCCATCCATTCCCCTCTCCCCCGTCTTCCTCTGCGACCTCCGCGATCTCCGCGGTGAACCGAATGCGCTTGACACCCCCGGCCGGCGCGATTAGAAGCTTGGATTCTTCCGAAACTTTCAGACCTCTTTTGGAGAACGGTCTCATGGCAATCAAGGTGGCATTCATCGGCGCCGGCAGCGTCGGCTTCACCCGCGGCATCATGCGCGACATCCTGGCGGTGCCCGAGCTGGCCGACACGCAGTTCGGCTTTACCGACATCAACGCCCGCAACCTCGACATGGTCAAGCAGCTCTGCGACAAGGACATCGCCGTCAGCAAGCTGCCGGCCAAAATCGTCGCCACGACGAACCGCCGCAAGGCCCTCGAAGGCGCCGACTACGTCATCAACTGCACGCGCATCGGCGGGCTCGAGGCCTTCAAGCTCGACATCGACATCCCCCTCAAGTACGGCGTCGACCAGTGCGTCGGCGACACGCTAGCGGCCGGCGGCATCATGTACGGGCAGCGGAATATCCCCTGCATCCTGGACTTCTGCCGCGACATCCGCGAGGTGGCCCAGCCCAACGCCCTGTTCCTCAACTACGCCAACCCCAACGCGATGAACACCTGGGCGGCCAACCACCACGGCATGGTGCCGACGATCGGCCTCTGCCACGGCGTCATGGGCGGGCACTGGCAGATCACCGCGGTGATCGAGTTCCTGATCAACAAGGGCCGCAAGCCCGAGTCGAAAGGGTACAAGAAAGTCACGACCAAGGAAGTCGACATCATCTGCGCCGGCATCAATCACCAGACCTGGTACATCCAGGTGATCTACAACGGCGAGGACTGGTGCGACCGCCTGCTGGAAGGCTTCTCGAACCACCCGGCGTTCAAGGACAGCGAGAAGGTCCGCATCGACATGCTCAAGCGGTTCGGCTACTACTCCACCGAGAGCAACGGCCACCTCAGCGAGTACGTGCCGTGGTACCGCAAGCGGATGAAAGACATCAAGAACTGGATCAACCTCAATAGCTGGATCAACGGTGAGACCGGCGGATACCTGCGCGTCTGCACCGAAGGCCGCAACTGGTTCAATACCGACTTCCCGCAGTGGCTCAAGGGCGAGAACCCCATCAAGCCCGAGCATCGCGGGCACGAGCACGGCAGCTATATCATCGAAGGCCTCGAGACCGGCCGCTGCTACCGCGGGCACTTTAACGTCGTCAATGACGGCTGCATCACCAACCTGCCTGACGACGCGATCGTCGAGGTCCCCGGCTACGTCGACCGCAATGGCGTGAACATCCCGCAGGTCGGCGACCTGCCGCTGGGCTGCGCCGCCGTCTGCGACGTGTCGATCAACGTGCAGCGCCTGTCGGTCGAGGCGGCCGTGCATGGCGACGTCGACCTGCTCAAGCAGGCGATGATGATGGACCCGCTGACCGGCGCGGTGCTCGACCCCAACGAGATCTCGCAGATGACCGACGAGTGCCTGATCCGGATGGCCCAGTGGCTGCCCAACTACCGCAAGGCCATCCCGGCGGCGAAGAAGCGCTTCGCCAGCGAGAAGAAGCTCGCCTGGTACAAGGGCCAGGGCGCCGCGCGCATCCGCACCAAGAGCGTGGCCGAGATGAAGAAGAACGCCGAGGCCTCCCGCAAACGCGCCGCCGCCAGCGACAAAGCCGCCGGCGACCGCGCCGCCGCGTTGGCCAAGGCAAAGAAGAAGTGAGAAAAGTGGCGAGTGGTGGGTGGTGAGTGGTGAGAAAGAGAAGAACCTTCAACAGCGAATACTCACCACTCACAACTCACCACTCACCACTCACCACTACTCCCAATGTGGTTAAGCCCTTGTTCCAGGATCACTCATTATGAGCACTGTGCGCGAGAGACTCGAAACCGCCATGGCCGGCGGGACGCCGGACAAGACGCCGCTGGGCATCTACGGCTGGTTCCTGGGCGACACGAACAATCTCAGCGACGATGCCAAGGTGCTCGTTGACGCCGGCTTGGGGCTCATCGTCGGCGGCGGGACTGTCGGCTCCAAGTGCGAAGGCGTTGAGTGGTCCAACGAGCAGAAGAAGGAAGGCAACGACACCTTCTACATCCACAAGCTCAAGACGCCCGTGGGCGAGCTTCGCAAGGCCAGCAAGAACGGCTGGCATTATGAAGACTGGATCAAGCAGCCGGCCGACTACAAGGTCTGGCAGTGGATGGTCGAGCACACCGAGGTCTTCCCCAGCTACGAAGGCTACCTGGCGATGGAAGAGAGGCTCGGCCAGCGCGGCCTGCCCATCGTGGGCGCGGGGCGCACGCCGATCATGGAGATCAACATCGACATCGCCGGCACGGAACGCTTCTGCATGGACATCGCCATGGAAGTGCCCGAGCTGCTCGACTTGTACGAGGCCATGAAGAAGCTCCACCGCAAACGCGCCGAGATCATGGCCGCCGGCCCGGGCAAGATCATCTCCTACGTTGAGAATCTCACCATCGGCATGATCGGCCCCAAGCGATACAGCGACTTCATGGTCAGCATCTACAACGACTGCTTCCCGCTGTATCACGCCGCCGGCAAACTGGCGGCCGTGCATTACGACGGCGAGGTCAACTGCATCCGCAACGAGATCGCCGCGGCGCCCATGGACATCATGGAGTCGCTCACCGAGCCGCCTGAGGGCGACATGATGTACGAAGATTGCCGCCGCCTCTGGCCCAACAAGGCCTTCCTGGGCAACATCAACGTCGGCCTGTATTACAAGACCCGCGACGAGTTGGCCGCGGCCGTGGTCGACAAGAGAAACCGCGCCGGCAAGAATGGCCTGGCGTTCGAAGTCAGCGAAGACATGCCCCGCAACTGGAAGGACTCCATCCCGATCGTGCTCGAAACGCTCGAGCAGATGGACTAGGAAATGGAATGAAGGAATAGTGGAAGGCTGGAATGATGGGTTCTGGCGAGCGTGATGTTCCATTGCGAACCCAGTATTCCATCATTCCAGCATTCCATTCTTCCTGAAGTGCATAGCTAAGGATTGATCAGATGATCCGCGAACTGAAATACAAACCTGATTTCGGAAAGACCGTCGACCGCTTTGAGGCCTGGTGGCACCAGGAGATCATCGATCGGCCACCGATCATGTGCGGCTGTCGCCGCGTGTACGAAGCGCCCCAACCGCCCAAGAAAACCTTCGCCTCCGACAAGGAGCGTTGGTTCGACGTGGAATATCACGTTGATTCCGCCACCGCAGGCCTGGAAGGTCTCGAGTTCTTCGGTGACTCGTACCCGCTTTTCTGGCCGAACATGGGCCCAGAGATCGCGGCCGTGCCTTTCGGCGTTGACGTGCAGTTCGGCGACTGGACGACCTGGTCGATCCCGGTTGTGAAAAAGCCCGAGGACTGGCAGACGATCATCGACAAGCCGCTGGATTTCGAGAACCCCATCTGGAAGGCCATGGAGCGGATGGCCGACTACGCCATTAAGGTTTCCGACGGCAAGTTCGTCGTGGGCATCACCGACCTGCACGGCAACTACGACATTCTCGCGGCGTTGCGCGACCCGCAGCACCTGTGCATGGACTTGATCGACTGCCCGGAGCTGCTGGACAAGGCCTGCGAGAAGGCCGTCGCGTGTTACCTGGAATGTTTCGACCGCTGCTGGGCCCGCAGCAAGGCCGCCGGCTACGGCTCGGCCACCTGGTGCCCGGCGTATCACGAAGGGCGCGGGTATATCCCAAGCTGCGACTTCTGGTGCATGACCTCGCTGGAGATGGGCAAGGAGCGGATCTGGCCGTTCGTCGAGAAAGAAATCAAGGCCCTGTCGCGCAGCCATTTCCACCTGGACGGGCCCAACGCCCTGAAGTTCCTGGACCTGCTGCTGGAATGCCCTGAGCTCAACAGCGTGCAGTGGGTCTACGGCGCCGGCAACGGCCCGGGCAGCAAGTGGATGGACGTCTACCGCCGCATCCACGCGGCCGGCAAGAGCATGGAGCTCTGGGCCGACAGCCCCAAGCAGTGCCTGGAGCTGATCGAAGAGTTTGGCCCGGAGGGCCTGTGGCTGAGCACCGGCGGCTTCGACAGCAAGGAATCCGCCGACGCCTTCCTGAAAGACGCCGAAAAAGTCTCCGCCAAGCACCGCCGCAAGTAAAGGGACGTTTACCGCTTTCATCTGCCTGCCAGAAGCTTGGCTTTGACCGGCCGTCAAATGGTGGGTTACGGTTGGACTTCGCAAGGCCGCGAAAGCGGTAAGCGTCCCAACGCAGATAAAATCTCCGCCAAGTACCGGCGCAAATGACGCGTCAGGGAAAGAACGGGGAGTGCGGGATTAAGGGGATTGAGAGGATTAAGAGGATTAAGAGGGGAGTGTTGGCGGGCCAGCTCTTGTCTGGCGCAGAGCGAAGACGGATGCTCGACGGGTTGTTCGGGTCTGAAAAACCGCGCGGGGCAAGCCCCGCCGCTAACATTGCTCGCCCGCGTCACATTGTGCACGTTAGCGGTCGAACTTGTTCGACGCGGTTGTTTCCCCCAAGAAATGCGCCGCAAAGTTTTAGGCGCCGCATCTTCTTCCAGCGTCTCAACGTTCAAACTTCACCGTTATCTTCGTTCGCAAAAGCCCGCCGACCCGGGCGAATCCCATCCATTCTTTGCCGCGAGAATTTCTTACCCGAATTCTGTAGAGGCTGTCTGAACTCCATCGGCGAAACGTGAAGGGCCCGCCAAAGAAGAACCGATACCTGCAGTCAATAATCTCCAACTTGTGTTGTGCAGCCCAGGCATATAGTGCGGCCCTGCGGATCTTCGTTCTGCGAAAGGTCCTGTGCTCGCCAGCCTGTTCCTTTACCCGAGCCGTCATAGGTAACGATATTCAACTTCAGATCGTTCTTCATGTCCAGCCTGCAGGTACCGGCGGCCTTACGGGCATCACGGTGGGTTGAACCTATATCGTTGTTTCTTCCGAATTGGCCAACCGTGGAGCCCGCAAATGCCAAAAACATTCCTCTTTGCCGTCTTGATCGTCCTATCCGTCTCGTGCCTCTGCGCGACGGCTGCCGAAATCCATGTTGCGCCCGACGGTAATGACGCCAACGACGGTTCCAAGGCCAAGCCGCTGGCCAGCGTCACCGCTGCGCGCGATGCGGTGCGCAAGCTTGTGGCCGCGGGGCTGACCGAAGACGTCAAGGTGCTTATCGCGCCGGGGCGGTATTACTTGCCGCAAGGGCTGGTGCTTGGCCCGCAGGACAGCGGCAGCGAGAAGTTCAGCATCACCTACGCCGGTGTGGGCGAGAAGGCCCCGGTGCTCATTGGTGGGCGCAAGGTCACAGGCTTCAACAATATGCCGGATGCCATCCAGGTCATGCCGCCTCTGCCGCAGGCCGCCGGGAATAACGTCTACAAAGGGTCGCTAGGGGGAGCCACCAAGAGCTTGGTCGCACAGGAAGACGGCGTGCGCCTGACGCTGGCGCGAGAACCCAACACGGGCTATGCCCGCGCTAGTGGCGGACGCGGCACGAGCATCAGCTACGGCGGCGATACGTACAAGATGCTCGCCGGCGGCAAGTTTCCCGACGCTGTGGTGGCTGTCTGGCCGGATTGGGGTTGGGACTGCCGGGTTACGGGCCTGGCCTCGGCCGGAGTGGGGCAAGTCGCGTTGACCAAGGATGTCGGGACGATCAAACGGAACAACCGCTTCTACGTGATGAATGCCGTGCCGTTGCTGGACAGCCCCGGTGAGTGCGTGATGGATACAACCAGCGGGCGCATGTACGTCTGGCCGACGAAGGGCACGGCCGAGGGCAAGCTGTACGAGATCGCCACGGCTGACAATGTCGTGCTGATCAAGGGCGGCAAGGACAAGCCCGTGCGCAACGTGCACTTCGCGAACCTGGACATGATGCTCGCCAACGCAGACGGCGTGTTCATCGCCGACGCTCAGGACTGCTCGATTCGCGGCTGTCTGATTGAGAATACCTGGGAGCGCGGCGTGTGGGTCAAGGGCGTCAACCGCGGCGTTATGATCGCCGATTGCGAGATCCGCAACGTCGGACGCGACTGCGTGGGCCTGACGGGCGAGGGCATGACGGCGACGGAGGTCAGCACGGCCAACGTCGTCGAGAACTGCCACCTGCACCACGGCGGCGTGATTTTCACGCAGGGGGCGGGCGTGCAGATCTATTTCAGCGGGCACAACCGCGTCGAGCACAACCACATTCACGACTTCGCCCGCTACGCGGTGTCGGTCAAGGCGTTCTCGACGCGCAAGACCAAGCGGCGCGACTACGACAAGCTGCACGCGCGAAACAACACCATCGCCTACAACCACATGCACCACGTCTGCCAGGACAGCGACGACTGCGGGGCCATCGAGAGCTGGGGCCCGGGCAAGAGCAACGTGTACGATCACAATCTCATCCACGACAGCGGCGCCGGCGGGCTGCAGTTCGGCATTTATCTCGACGACGCCACCGATGACTCGACCGTCAGCAACAACGTGATCTATGGCGTCAAGGGCGGGCGGTTCTCGGCCGTCATCTGCGCCAAGGGCATCGGCAACCGCATCGTCAATAACGTGCTGGTCAGCGCCGGCGTGCAGGCGGTGCTGCGCAGCAAGGCATCGGTTTCGTCGCACGACCAGGTCATCACGCACAACATCTTTTACATTGATGCCGGCTCGGCCGTCTTCGACCTTTACGACTGGAATTCCAACCGCTTCAAGACCTGCGACAACAACGTGTACTTCAATCCCAAGGGCGGGCTGAGGAACATCGGCAAGGGCCCGGGCTTCGGGGCGGTCAAAGGCGCCAACAGCATCGAGGCAGACCCGCTATTCACCGACGCGGCCGCGCGCGATTACAGTCTCAAGAGCGATTCGCCGGCGCTGAAGATCGGGATCAAATCCATCGACCTGCGCAATGTCGGTTTGACAGAGAAGTTTCCGAAACGGCTCGCACGGCAGTAGAATCACAACATCGGATGGTTGGATGGGTGGATGATTGGATGGATGTGGTTCCCCAATCATGCATCCATCCAACCATCCAATCCTGCTGACGGAGAGGTTCCATGCAGCACTGCCGGATCATAGGCCTGTCTATTCTGCTCTGGGGTGCTTGCGCTTGGGGTGCCGATTGGCCTCAGTGGCGGGGCGACTCGGGGCATCGCGGCGTTGGCGCCGAGCAACTGCCTGCTCAGCTTCATCTGCAATGGACGCGGCAATACAGCCCGCGCGTGCAGACGTGGGACAACGCCCTGACCAACGACCTGATCACTAACGACCAGATCTTCGAGCCGGTCATCGCCGGCGGGCGGATGTTCCTGAGCTTTAACGACTGCGACAAGATCGTCGCCATCGACCTGGCCACGGGCAAGGAAGCCTGGACCTTCTACACCGAAGGCCCCGTGCGCCTCCCGCCTGCCGTCGGCGACGGCAAGGTATACGTTGCAAGCGATGACGGCTGGCTCTACTGCCTCGATGCGGCCACTGGCAAAGAAGAGTGGCGCCACCGCGGCGGCCCGTCTGCCCGCAAGTGCATCGGCAACGGGCGGATGATCTCGCTGTGGCCGGTCCGCGGCGGGCCCGTCGTCCACGACGGCGTTGTCTACTACGCCGCGGGGGTCTGGCCGTTCGTGGGCGTGTTTATCCACGCGCTGGATTCAAAGACGGGCAAGCCCCTCTGGGTCAACGACACCACCGGCTCGATGTACACGCTCCAGGGTCACGCGGCCGCCGCGTTCGCCGGCGTCGCGCCCCAGGGCGGCCTGGCCGTTGCGGGCGACAAGCTGCTCGTTCCCGGCGGGCGGACGCTCCCTGCCGTGCTCGACCGCCGCGACGGAAAGATGCTTTACTACGAGGCCTCGGGCGTGGCCGGCGGGGGCGGGTCGTTCGTGATGGCCGACGCCGCCCGCGCCTGGACGCGCACAAGCAAACGCGGGGTGCGGACCATCAGTCTGGCCGATCAGAAATCCGGACCCGCCTACCACGGCGAGCCTGTCGTCGAGGGCGACACGATCTACATCTACGGCGGCGCCGTCGAAGCCGACAAGCCCGCGCGCCAGGTCGTGCAGGCCATCGGCCCGCGGCCATGGGAAATCGAAGCCGACGCCACGGGCGATCTGATCAAGTCCGGCAGCCGCCTCTATGCGGCAGGCAAGGATAAGATCATCGCCATCGACCTGCCCGCGACGGCGGCTGACAAGCCTCGCATCTCCTGGTCCGCGCCGGTCAGCGGCACGGTGATGCGCCTGCTGGCCGGCGGCGGGCGCCTGGTGGCGGTGACGCTCGAAGGGCAAGTGATGGTATTCGGCGCTGCCGGCGGCGCCGGCGAGGTGATTGCCGTCTCGCCGCGCCCGCTGACGCCCTCGCCGGCGAAGATCGAGGCGGCAAAAGCAATGCTCGCTCGCACCTCGCAGCCGGCGGGCTTCGCACTGGTCTTTGGCATCGACGACATCGAGTTGCTGGCCGCCTTGGCCCAGCAGTCGGCCCTCAAGATTGTGGCCGTCGATCCGGATGAGAGCGTCGTCGCCGCCGCTCGCAAGCGGCTCGACGAGGCCGGTCTGTACGGGCGCATTGCCGTGGCACAGGCCAGGCCCGAGGAGTTCAAGGCTCCGCCGTATGTGGCGTCCTTGATCGTGACAGGCAAGGCTGTCGCCGGCGCCGTCCGCAACCGCGACGGGCAGACGTTCCAGGCGATCTATCAATCGCTGCGGCCATATGGCGGAGCGATGGTGATCGCGCCGCCGGATGGTCCCAACTGGACCTACCGTAGCGGCGCCGCCGTGCCAATCCAAAAGGACCCGCAATGGCTCTACCGCAATGGCCCGCTCAAAGGCAGCGGGGACTGGACCGGTCAGTACGCCGATGCGGGCAACACCGTCATGTCGGCCGATTCGCTGGTGAAGTTGCCGCTGGCGCCGCTGTGGTTCGGCGGGCCTGCCAATGCGCGGATTCTCTCGCGGCACGGTCGCGGTCCGCCCGAGCAGGTCGCCGGCGGGCGCGTGGTGATCGAGGGCGTCGGCGGGCTGACGTGCTACGACGCCTACACCGGCACGATCCTGTGGGATTACGACTTTGGCCCCGACGCCAGAACGGCCTACGCGCTGTACTGGGATGATACCGACGCGACCGAACAGGGCGCCATGATGGGCGCCAACGTGCGCGGGACCAATTACGTCATTACCGACAGCGAAGTGTACGTGGCGCTGGGCAGCGTCTGCCGCGTGCTCGACGCCGCTAGCGGAAAGCTCACGCGCACGATTGAGATGCCCAAGACCGACGACGGTAAGAGCCCCGAGTGGGGGTTCATCGGTCTCTACGACGGACTGCTCATCGGCGGGCAGGGGTTCGCCGATTACTCGGCCCTGCTGGCCCGCGCGGGTGAGAGCAAACCGCTCTGGAACACGTACAACGCCCCGATGGACAAATCCGCCAGCCGCGGCCTGGTCGTCTTTCGCGCCGCTGACGGCAAGGTGCTCTGGAAGACCAGCGCCGCCAGCAGTTTCATCCATAACGCCATCGTGGCCGGCGGCGGGCGGATCTACTGCCTGGACAAGCTGCCGGCCGAAGTGGCCGCGGCGTTGGCGCGTCGCGGCCGCAAGGAGAGCGTCGAGTATCGCATTGCGGCTTTCGACGCCCGCAGCGGCAAGGAACTCTGGCAGGCCAAGGGGGACATCTTCGGCTCGTGGCTGTCGTATTCTGCCGCTCACGACGTGCTGCTGCAGGCGACGGACTTCAACGGCGCGCGTGCGATGGGCGACCGCGGCAACGCGGGCATGGTCGCCTATCGCGGCAAAGACGGCGGCGTGCTGTGGAAGAATCTCGACCGGCGCTACATGGGCCCGGTGATCCTGCGCGGCGAGACGATCCTCACCAACGGGCGGTTCTACGCCAAATCGGCCGGGGCGATCGGCCTGCTCGACGGCACGGAAGTGCAGTTGCCCAACCCGATCAGCGGTCAGAGCGAGCCGTGGCTGATCAGCCGCAGCTACGGCTGCAACTACGCCGTGGGCAGCGAGCACCTGCTGACGTTCCGCTCGGCGTCGGCGGGATATTACGATTTGGCGACGCGCGGCGGCACGGGCAACTTCGGCGGGTTCCGCAGCGGATGCACGGCCAATCTTGTTCCGGCCAACGGCGTGCTCAGCGCCCCGGACTACACGCGCGGCTGCTCGTGCGTGTACCAGAACCAGGCCTCACTGGCGATGGTGCATGCGCCGGATGTGGCGATGGAGCAGTGGACGGCCAACTACGGCGCGCTGAACTACTACGACTTCACGCAGTTCGAGCCGATCCCCCTGCGCGACCAGGTGAATCGCGTCGGGATCAACTTCGGCGCCCCCGGCGACCACGCTGCCGCCGACGGGACGCTCTGGCTCGACTGGCCGGCAGTGGGGGGTTCGTCGTACGACGTGCCGATCAAGCTGACGGCGGCAGACAACCAGAAGCCGCGCACGCACCGCCGCCACGAATCGGCCGTCGCCGGCGAGCTGCCGTTCGTAGCCGCCTCGTGCATCGAGTTTGCCGGCAGCATCGAGGTCGACCTGATGGCCGGCCTGCGCACACGGACGTATCCGGTGACTTTCGACAAGGCCGAGAAATTGCCGCTGGGGTCTGAGGTGATCGCAATGCGATTTGAGGGAATCGATCTGCCTGCCGAGGAGAAGATTATCGGCGCGTACGTGCAGTGTGCTTCCACGCGCGGTGGCACGCCCAAGGACCCGCCGGTCGAACTGACGATCCAGGCCGGCAGCGCCGGTCCTTCAGTGACGTGGACCGTGCCGGCCTGGGTGAGTCCCAACATGGACGGCCTCCTGCAGCGATCGAGCGACTTGACGCCGCTGCTGCAAGACCTGCCTGGCAAGAAGGGCGCGGGGATCATCCTGAACATCAGCGGCAAGGGTTCACGCGAGGTCTGGGGCTCCGCGGCCGAGAAGTCGCTGGCCCCGCGCCTGGTGGTGACGACCCATCGCGTGCTGCCCGCGCCGCCGAAGTACACCGTGCGGTTGATCTTTGCCAAGATTGCGCCCCAGGGCGGCGGGTGCATCTTCGACGTGTCTGTGCAAGGCAAGAAGGTGCTGGAGAGTTTTGACGTCGCCAGGGAATCCGGCGGCGCCTTCCGCAGCATCGTCAAGGAGTTCAAGTCCGTCGAGGTTCGAGACAAGCTGAAGATCGACCTGACGCCGCGGACCGGAACGCCGCTGATCAGCGGCGTAGAGATCATCGAAGAAACGGAGATACCGCCCGGCGCGCAACGTTAGCCCAACTTCCGCAGTTATAGATTTATGCAGATTATTTTCGGTCGATTTGTGCAGGAATGGCGGTGCAATGGCGGCATTCTGCTACCCCAAAAGGGTCTTTTCACTTGTTTTGGATCCGATCAGC